>CAMPKL010000725.1 GCA_946887065.1 uncultured Bryobacterales bacterium | reverse complement strand
GATGACGCCGAGGGTGCCTTCGGAGCCGATGAACAGGCGGGTGAGGTCGTAGCCGGCGGAAGACTTGCGGGCACGGCCGCCGGTCTTGATGATGCGGCCGTCGGCGAGTGCGACGGTCATGCCTAGGACGTTTTCGCGGATTGTGCCGTAGCGCACGGTCGATTACCCGGCGCCAGGCGACTTAGACGACCGGGAGTTGGCCGATGCGATTCAAGCATTCTTGGATATTCCGCTGACGAGCAGTCCGGTGCCGCCGTACGCTGTCCGCCGCGACGGCGAGAACCGGCTTCGCGTCGACCTGTTCACTCCTGCCGTTCGGTTTGAGACGCGGTTGTTGGAGGAAGAGGGCAAGTTGGAGATCATCCGGCAACCGTTTGACGCCGGCCAGTTCCTGTTCCATTTGCACGAGTTGACGCCGGGTTGGGCAGGCACGGATTGGCGGCTGAAGGCTTGGGCCTGGTACATGGAGCTGTCGATTTGGTCGCTGATGTTGATGGCTATTTCGGGGGTGTATCTGTGGGCGGCGGCGCGGTCGAGCTACCGCTGGGGGCAGATCGCGTTCGCCGCCGGACTGCTGATCTTCGTTGGCTTCTACTGGTGGGTGCGCTAACCATGTATCGCTTCTTGCGCAACTCGCACCTATTGATGGGCCTGTTCTTGGCGCCGTTCGTGCTGATGTTCGGCATTAGCAGCATACGGTTTTCGCACAACACTTGGTTTCCCGTGACGCCGGCAGAGACAACGATGTCCGTGGCGATCGACCCGGTGAAGGCCACAAACCCGCGCGCGCTCGGCAACTTGCTGATGGAGCAGGAGGGCTACTACGGCTTCATCCTCGATATCGAAGAGCGTGAGGACGGCTTCGGGTTCCTCATCGGACGCATGGGTACGATCCACCACATCGATTACACGAAGGGCGCTGCGGAAGTGACGGTTGTTAAACGCGTCACGCCCTTCTTGGGCATGATGAATTGGATGCATGGGACGTTCGGTTTCGACCAAGGGTTCAAGCCGAATAACTTCTGGGCGCTCTTGATGCTGCTGACGTCCATAGGTCTGATTGCACTCGGCGCGACGGGCGTTTACCTGTGGTTCAAGATTCATCAAGAGCGCCGCACCGGCTCGATTTTGCTCGCTGCCAGCCTGGCGTTCGGGATCGGAATGATTGCCTTGCTGCGTTTCCCGTAGGGCTAGAACGATGCAACAACGCCGGCAAGAACGCAGCGTTTTAGCTTGTATGATGACTGCATGCAGGCGCGGCCTTTAGTCCTTTTGGCGCTGTTTGCTTCGGCTGTCGCTGGCGCGCAGACAACACCGAATCCGGATTTCTATTACGGCTCGGTGATTGAGTCGTTCCGTAAGCGTGATCCGCAGATGGTTCACTTCTCGCTGATCTATCGCGGGGAGGCGGGCGAAGGGCTTGACGTCATCCTGGTTCGTGGGGGCAACCCAAACCGGCCGTCGTGGCGCGTGCCACACTCAATCACGGAGATATTCCAAGGCGATTTACTTGGCGTCTTCCTTGTCAGCCGCGCTGATCCGGCCCTCGCCTACGAATTATCCATCGAGGATGACATCTGGGCTCAGGTGGTTGTTGAAAGGGATGAACCGGGTGAGATTACCATACGCCCGTTCAACGACTACGGCATTGCGGGCATGCGGCGCAAGTACTTCTACCAGACATCAAGCAAGCAGCTGGTCGCCAAGCGAGATTTCTGGCCGAACGGTTTGGAGCGTGCTCACTCCAGCAACGGCCACGTGATTCTTTGGGGCGGATTTCCTGATCTGACTCGTCGAAACCCAACTGGGCCGACGCTCGCCGTTGCGCCTGAGGGGGATGGGTTCAGACAAGTCGATCCCCCCTCGATGTCAGGTCCGCGGGACCCGGTCCGGTCGAGTTGCTTGCCTTCGGAGACGGCTGCAAACTGCTCGACACAGGGGAAGATCCCGTCCCGCGGTTAATCTCGTGCACAACCGAAGGCGGAGGCGAAACTAGGTATCGAGTCCCGTTAGGAGAGTTTGAGCGTTTTGCGGCGGCGCGACCGGAGAAGGTCTCGAACGGCTGGACGCAAGAGCACGCGATCTTCAATGAAACGCTCGGCCCCCACCAATTGATTGGGCAAGACCTGTGGTTCGGCCTCACGTTCTACGACGGCGAAGGCCGCACGGGCGTCGGCGGCTTCGGGTTCTTTGATCCACGCACCCGCCAATTCGAGATCCGCTATCCATCGGAGATCGCGGACTGGTCCGTGTCCTCGTTTCTGGTAGAGGACGACGCCATCTGGCTCGGCCTTGAGGCCCGCGGCGAAGGGCATCCCTACTCGGGCGGTTTGATTCGGTGGGACCGGGCGACACAGGAAATTGTCCGTTGGGCGGAGGCGCCCCGGGCGCTCGCTATCGTGCGTAAAGGCGATCGCCTTTACATGCCGACGGACGAAGGCGCGGCGATCTTCGAGAACGGGGAGTTCCATCGCTACTTGCTCGATGTTGATCGGGACGGC
>CAMPKL010000724.1 GCA_946887065.1 uncultured Bryobacterales bacterium | reverse complement strand
CGCAGTCCGCAGCGGCCGCAGTTGACTTCAGCGATGCCGAGGGTGGTGGTATCGGCGCTGCTGGAGGCCCCGGCTTGGGCCTGCTGCAGGTATTGGGCGGCTTCTTGTTCGTTGCTAGCGCGCACCTTCAGGAGAATCCGGTAGGCGACGGTTTGGGTATCGGCGCCGCGAACGGTAATTTCACCGAGGGCGCTGATGCGCAAACGCGGCCTGCCGGCGACTTCGCCCTGAAAGACTTGGGTGAAGTAGGCCCCTTCCTTGACGATCGGGCCGCCCACCGTCTGCGCGCTTAGCGGCGCGGCGACGAGGGCTAGGAAACATACCGCGTTTTGAAGTCTTTGTGTCGCTTGCAACAAGGTCCTACTCCCGTCAATACAACCCAATGGACGCGTTGAGCTCGGCTAACGTTTGCTCGGAGCGCAAGCGCACCCAGCTATTCGGTTCATAGCGCACGACGTCTTGCAGAACATCGACCAACTCGCGGTCGGGATCAGCGGTCAACAGATCGATGGCGTTGACGCGCATGCCGGGGTTGGCGTCCGTGCGCAGCGTGGCGATGAGCGCTTGACGGACATCGGCGTCTTGCTTGTAAGGCGCCAGCGCTTCGAGCGCCTTCAGGCGGGCGCCGGCGTTCTCGTCCTCCAGCATGGCGTTGACGAGCGCGCCGCGCACTTGCGGATCATCCGCGCGATGGCGCAATAGATCAATCATGTCTAGGCGCCGCCCCGAGTTGGAACTGCGCGACATGGCTATCAGCAGCGCTTGAATCTGCGGATCGTTGGCATCGCCGCGGATGGTGCGGCGCTCTTCGACGACGATTTCCACCGAGGAGGAGCCGGGGCCCGTCGAGATGGAACGAACGTCGGGGATGTCTTCATAGGCAGCGAGCGCCCCGCCGTCGATCGCCCCTAGTTGCGCGGCGGGTTGCCGGTCGAAGAAGGCCATACGGAATTGCTGAGTGGCGCGGCCGCCCCAGAAACCGGCGGCGACGAGCACCAAGGCCAGTGCGCCTTGCCAGGCTAAGTTCGGCGCGGCGGGAGTGAAGAAGGCGCTGAGGCGCGAGAACCAGGACTGCTTCTGGGCGACGTCGCTCTGCCGGCGGATGGCGTGCATGAGGTCCACGCGGCAATCGGCGAGATCGGCAGCAGTAAAATCGATCGTCGCGCGTTGACGCAGCGTTTCGATGAGCTGACGCTCCTCGTCAACCGCGGCGGACAGGGCCGCCGAACGCCCCAACTGCTCCTCAAATTGCGTCTCTTCTTCGGCCGACAACTCGCCGTAGAGATAAAGACTGACTCTGTTTCTGATGTCTTCGGTCATCTAGGCCCTCGCATCCCGCAGAGCGGCTCGTAACTTGTGAGTCGCCCGGAACAGACTGTTCTTGGCTGCTTCTTCGCTGATCCCGACGGCTTCGCCGATGGCGCGCAGCCGCATGCCGTCGTAGTGGCGCAGTTCAAAGACGACGCGCTCGTTGGGGGAAAGCTGTTCGAGCGCAGTCTCGATTCGGCCGGCGAGGGCCTGTCCCTCGAAGGCGCGGTCCGGGTTGCCTTCCACGCGCGCTTCTTGGACGGCCTGCAGGGGGTTGAGCCCCTTGGCGTCGTCACGATCGTCGACTCCGACTTCCTTGCGAACTCCCTTGCGCCGTAGCTGGTCCAAACAGACGTTCGTCGTAATCCGGTAAATCCAGGTATGGAAGCTGCACTGAAAACGGAAGGTATCGAGCTTTCGATAGGCCTTGAGAAACGCTTCCTGATAGGCATCTCGCGCGTCCTCCGGGGAGCGCAACATATTCATGGCCAGCCGCAAAACCGAACGCTCATAAAGACGCACCAATTCCTCGAAGGCCACAGGGTCCTTCTTCTGGGCCGCTTCAATCAGCGCGGTTTCGCTGTGAGCGGCTGACTCAGGTTGGGCGCTGAGCCCGATCGATTCCGCTTCGGCCAATGCCACGTGGTCTCGCCGGTTCAATCACTTAGACGGCCCGTAGAGGGGAAGGTTTGGACGGCCGTAGAACTATTTTCGCCGTTCGAGGAGGGGCTCGCCAGGAAATTCCTCGACCTAAGGGCGTAGGAGGCTGCTTATTCCCGCAGGTTTGGAAACTGTGCTGTAGGATGAGTACGTCCCACGTAGCGACGGGAACTTAGAACTTGACCCGACGAACACTCTTAAGAGGTGCGTTGGCGACCGTCTGTACCGGACCAACGGTGATTCGCGGCTGGTGCCGCACTCCCGAAGGCGAACCAGTGCTTACGCGCGCCGTCGATCTCGTCAACTCGACCCCGGTCATCGACATGATGGGTCTCATGACGACGGACTGGAGCCGACTCGAACGATGGCGCTCCCGCGCTGAAGGTCTCGATTCTACTGACCTAGATTCGATCCTGGCCTCAGGTGTTACGTTGTTTCATCCGGCGGTGCGCCTAAGCGGCCCGAACCTCGCAGACAGGACAGCGGCCTGGATGGGCCGCTGGCGGCGCTTCACCGAGTTTCACCCCGACCGC
>CAMPKL010000723.1 GCA_946887065.1 uncultured Bryobacterales bacterium | reverse complement strand
TCACCAATCGCGTCGGAACATCGTCCATGACGATGCTTCTTCGGTTCAGCTAGCGGCGCCCTCGCGTGAAGCCTTGCCCTCAGCGCGGACGCGGGTTGGTCGACCGTCGGGGATCGCGGATCCCGCGGTCCATTCCAACCTCTTTTCGCGAGATCTCATAGACCACGCCGTTCGACAGCGAGACGACGAAGAGATTGCCGTTCGGGCCGGTTTGAATATCCGTGCCAATCCCGAAGCCGGAACCGAATACCAAAGTTTCGCTCTCGGAGATGTCGAACTTCTCTTCATTGTCGGCAACTCGATCCGCGAGCGCCGGATCGTTCACCGCGATCTTCTTTCGGTTCCCCGTCAGGTTAAAACGGAACAGATAGCCGTCACTTAACGTTGTGCGGGACGCCCCGGCGAAGAGATCGCCGTCATACTGCGGGCCTAACGCGCGGCCCTCAAGGAAGCCAATGCCCCCCGGAGCGACCGCATACTTCCAGCTAAACTCCGGATCGCTATAGTGCGCGCCAGGAATCATGAACAGTCTCATCAGCGCTTCCTGCGGCGTATCAGCAATGTTCGCAGCGGGCCAACGAATCTGCTGTAGTTCGCCGCCTGGAAGATCTCCTGAAGGAGGCAATTCCAATTCGATCGCCTTGAACTGCCTTATGCGATTAACAGGCCCCATGATTTGCACCCAGCCGCCATTCATGCCGGGCTCAACGAGATTCATTTCGTCGAAGGCGTCATCTCCATGCTCCTGGACCCACAGCTTGCCGGATTTCGGATCGAACGCCATCCCAAAACTGTTGCGGATGCCGTAGGCAAAGATCTTCTGGATGTTTTCGCCGACCTCGCCGCCAATTGCGGCGCCTGCCGGAAACAAGGGATTGTCGACGGGCGTCGTGCCGTCATCGTTGAGCCGAAGCACAACGCCAGTGAGGTGCGCGTCGTCCGGCTCGGGTCCGTCAAACTGATCGTCCGGCTGACCCGGACCAAACGGTCCAGACTCCAGATTCTGTGTCTGACCGCGGCGGCCGTTGTCGCCGATGATGATGTAGAGTTTGCCGTCGGGACCAAAGCGAATGACGCCCCCGTTGTGATTTCCACGCTCCGGCTGGCCTTCATCGGCCTGGAATGCCCGCAGGCGAATCAAGTTATGGTCAAACGTAAGGAGTGGGCCGTTCCACTCGAAGCGGTCGACGCGATTGCCCAACAGCGGAACGTCCGCCTCAACGTCGGAATCGGCGCCGCTTTTACTCTCGGTCCAGTACAGATACACGCCCCGGTCCGCCGGAAAAGACGGATGCAGCGCGATCCCCAGCAGGCCGCGCTCGGAGGCAAAATTGACGGCCAGATCGAGGATCGTGGTCTTCGTACCGTTCTGAATACGTTGGACTTTGCCCGTATCCTTCTCCAGGACGAGCATGTCGTTCGAACCCAGAAACGCCATGCTTATCGGTGTGACGAGACCACTGGCGGCCTCGCGCACCGTAAGATTCCGGTCGACCAAGGATGGCTGGGCAGACAGGTGAGAGGCCCCAACGAGGCACAACGCCGCCAATGCGGCCGTCCTCATTCGGAAATCGCATGAATTTGACATCGCGTCTTGCTGCTGAGCCAATCGCTGGCGCAACCCTCCTTCTTGGCAACGGTTGCAAGATAGAGGGAGAAACCGAACTGCCTGTTTCCCGGCACTTGTAAATTCAACGGGCGCGAAGAAACACGTTACAACTGAAAGCCGCAACGAGACTGAGTCCGCGTGTTGCCGTGCCCCGGAGAGGCCGCGGCGGAAGTGAAGTTCCTTATCGCTTCAAGGGCTGAAGCTGTAACCGACTGAGGTTAAAAGGAATTGGCTGGGAGACAGGGACTCGAACCCCAATAACCAGAACCAGAATCTGGCGTGTTACCGATTACACCATCTCCCAACAGCGTAGGCTCCATTATAACTATCCAGCGCCTAGCGTTCATCGATGCAGACCACGGCCTTTGGCTCCGCGCCGGGATCGAGAACCTGCTCCCAAATCAGCTTCCCTTCGAACTCCGGCGCCCCAAGCGCGACTGCAGAATCGGCCACAATCGGGGCCCGCGGAAAGCATCTCACCCAAATATCCCCGTGCGTCTGCCGCGCCAACTCGATGATCCGCGCTGTCGGTTCGGCTCTATCTAAGAATTGGCCCCTCTTGCGGCCCCACAGCATGCCGCAATTGTGCAGCAGCACGATGGCTAACAGCCAATGCAAAGCCCGTTCCCCCCGCATCTCGCCAAAGCGGGCCGCCGCTGCGCCAAACAGCAGCGCCAAACCAGCGCTTGCCAGGTAAGTCTGCCTGCTCGGGATCGCCGCGGAATAGGTCAAGAACGCATACGGCAAGAAGGCGATCACCGCCCACATCGCCGTCAAGCCGACAACCTTCCACGACTCCACCGTCCGCTCCCAAAGCAACAACCCGATTGCCGGAAGTCCCCAGATCCACGCCAGCCGAAACAAGCTCCTCGGCAAAGTCGCCCAAAACGGCGCTGTCAGC
>CAMPKL010000722.1 GCA_946887065.1 uncultured Bryobacterales bacterium | reverse complement strand
ATTGAGCTGCAGAGTGTCAGGCCAACCCGGAAAGTACGGATCGCGCCCGTGCGCGAGCACACTGTCGCCGCGTTGGCGCTTGGCCAGCGTATAGTTCTGTGGACTGCGCGCCAGGTCCGATTCGGTTCCGGCCACGTAATAGTCCGGACACTCCTCAACCCATGGGTGGTCTAGGCCTGTGTGATTGGGAACGAAATCGAGCATCAGCCGCAATCCACGGCTGCGCAGTCTCTCGCGCAGACGACCGAGAGCGGCATCGCCTCCCAATGCGCCGTGCACCGTGTAGCCGGTGATCGCGAAACCGGAGCCGCCGATGTCTTCTTCTTTGAGATCCGGTAATGTCTCCGCGAGCTCCTCGTGCCATTCGCGGTTATTGCGTGAGATTTGCTGTCCGGCCCAACCGGTCTGCCACACGCTCAGCATCCAGATCCAATCGAATCCCATCTTGGCGAGGCGATCTAGCTCAGCGTCTGGAATGTCATCGAGCGTGGCCGGCCGGCCCAGCTTGCGGGACAGTTCCGTCAGCCAAACGCGCGTGTTGATCTGATACAGCGCCGGGTAGTGCGAACGGATCATGATCTCCTCCGAGCAAGGTTCTGTTAGCGCACTTCAACCAAAAATTAGGATGCGAGGAATCTCTGCTAAACTCGTTGTAAGTAGCGCTCCCCGTTCTCGAGGCACAGCGCGGCGCGCCTCCTGCAAGTCAAAATAGTGGCGCACGTTTGCTCCAGCTATCGGGGCGACCCTGATTTCTACGCCGATTCCCTGAGGATTTGGGCGCGCCGGTCCTTTCAATTGGCCGAAAAGACTGTGATCGGCGAATCCTAAAAGTATAGTTTGCGCGGCGAATGACAGTCAGACGTTGCCTCGCCCTTCGGCGCCGATTATTCATCGATTTGGTGCGCAGCGTGATGACGACTCCGATCGTCGCGCAAACCGCTAATAACAGAAGCACCGGGGATCTACCTATCGAGTACCCGCGTTGAAGCGCTTCCTTGTAAATTAGCAACCCCGCGATACCCGCCAGCCACGCGCAGCACGATCCGTACTCTTTGCGCCAGGCAAGTGCCCAGCCGAACGGGGCGCTCGTATTGAGAGCGGCGCGCAGGTTATGCCAGACAGGCAAGAATCGCGACAACGTGCGGGTCCGGTATTGCAGATAGTCCGGACCGAAGTATTGGATCATTCGCCGCTCATCCATTGCTGCGATGACGGGATAAAAATACGCGAAGGGCAACAGCAAAAGCGGATAAGCCCAAACATTGTTGAAGACCACCACCACGCCGAGCAGAATGAGAAAGTTGCCGCTGTAAAGCGGATGGCGCATCAGCGCGTACGGCCCTCTGTCGCGAACCCCTTGCCTCCCAACGGCGGTATTGCTTCCCCACGCCCACAGGCGAAGTCCTTGCCCAAGGGTGCAGAAAGCGGCGCCTGCCGCCGCCGTAAATGCTTCACCGGATGCGCCGGAGGAACCGGGCGGCAGAAGCGTGAACACGATGCCTGCGAGCGGGAAAGGCAACAAACGTCGATAACGGCGCAGCCACATGCCGACTCGAGACATCGTCATAGATGTTTTCTCGTCAGTACGCCCTCGGCCGTGCCCGTTGCATTGCCCCACGACGTTGCGCAGGTAGCGACGAGAGGCTTCTCGGAAGCGCGACTGAATTGCCGGCATATCCACTTTATGCGGCGCCTCGCTCCGAGGATATTGCGTCTCGGCGATTTAGTGCACCGCTGCTCGCCGCTTCCATAGCCGCAACCAGTTCCTTGGAACCCGAACCCCAGCGCGAGACAGCCTTGACCGCTTCCGTGAATGGGACATTGACCGGATGCACGCGTTCACGGGCAAGGACATAGACTGCTCCGGCAAAGGGCGTAGGCACCGAGGGCACAAAAACCGTGAAGCGCCCGTCTTCCAGCTCTTCAATAATGAAAGCGGGGACGAGAGCGTCCTCGATCTCCGCCAGCGCCGGCTTCCACACGTTCTCCTCACCCCCTCCCGCCAGCCGTTGAGTCAAACTGCGAAGGAGCGCGTATCCAGGCAGTCTTTCGAAAAGGGATTTTTCCAGTCGCTCTCGGGCCGCCCGCCCCGCGGGAGTACGGACAGCGACACCGATGAGGAAACAGACGGCCAATACGAGGAGAAAAGAAAGAAGTTTTTCAGCTGGGAGCCAATCCGGCAACAACATGGCGACTGGCCGCACGACGCCAAGTACGGATTGCATGGCTTTAAGCAAAAGCAAGGCCGCGAGGTAAACCGGCGCGAGGATAAGCAACCCGGCAAACACCGCGCTCATTACAAATTCAACAAGCTTTTTCATAGCTTCCTCGGTTCCCCAACGTGCCGCAGGGGCCAATCACCAACTCCACCGCAATGCGCGCAGCTTCGTAGCGCGCTGTCCATCTGCTCTTCCCACGCCGTGTCCCGAGACCATGCAGTTGCCGAATTCGCGGAGTTCAGAATTGCGATCTCAATCATCATGCCGAGAAGGCGCGGCCGGGTCGCGGAAGACC
>CAMPKL010000721.1 GCA_946887065.1 uncultured Bryobacterales bacterium | reverse complement strand
CCTCCGTGGCTGCCCATGACAGGGACGATGAACGGCCTACAGCTGCGCTCAAGCCAGAAGTCGACGACCGCCTTTGTCATCACGGCGATGTTGCTGATGCCGCGGCTCCCAACGCCGACCGCAATGCGCGCGCCGGGCTTGACCGCGGACGTCCAGGCTGCGCCGCGCATGGCGTCGAGCGTGCCTTCCCGGACGTCAGGCAGACGCCTGACAGGGAAGCGTTGACGGACCGGGATGAGCTTCTGCAGGCGCATGGGAGTGGTCCGATTATAGCTCCGAGCGGCGCCGCGTCCGCGGCAGGAAGCTCAGGCGAAACGAGCTTCGGCGGCTTCACGGGCGGCGTAATCGTGGGGGGTGGCGACTCGCTCGTTGATCCACTCGATGACGGCGGCATAGCCGCGGCTCTCGGGATCATTGCCCAGATAGCCTCCGACAACGGCGAGTACGTGGAAGCCTTGGCGCAGTTGGAAGGTCAACGTGCGATCCACCACCTCTCCGCGCATCACCCGTCGTACGTACTCCTCGGCGGTCATCTCATCGGCATGGCGATTGTAGTCGCGTAGGCGGGCGCCGGCGCGAATGCGCAGCAAGCCCAGCCGCTCGACCAGTTCGCGGCGCGCGGCGTAGATCGCTTTGCCGACCCCCATACCGCGACTTTCAGGATCCACCATGATCTCCGCGCCGTAGTATGTTCGCCCGGCGGGGTTGTGGTTGGTGAACGTGCCGCCCGCCGTCATGTCGCGCCAGGCGGCGTCGAACTCATAGTCATCCCAGAGGACGATCAGGCCTGCAGCCATGCCCAAAATGCGCCCACTGGAGACCTCTTCGGCGGTGAACTGGCCTTCGGGGAAAACCCGAATGTGTGAGGCGAGTTGTTCCGGGCCCCACGGCGGAACGGTGGGATAAACGCGCCGGCACAGATCCTGAATCGCTTCGAAGTCGTCCGGAGTCGTAGGCCGGACTCGGACCGAGAGGCTGGGCTTCATATAGTCACGATTTCGAGACTGTCGGCGAGTTGTTGCGATCGCTCACTGTCTATAAGAGGGAGCACTGTGCCGGACGTTCGGGCATCCAGGATGGTGCGCAGGTTCACGTCGCCGATGACCATCATTTCCTGGTTGATATTGCCTTCGGCCAAAATGCCGTCGCGCGAGAAGGCGAAGTCGCTGGGCGTCAGGATGGAAGCCGCGCCGTAGTTCATGGCGACAGCCGGAACCGCCGGCAATGAGCCGACCGTGCAGGCATGTACCACGTACATTTGATTTTCAATCGCCCGGGCCTGAGCGCAGTAACGCACGCGTAGGTAGCCTTGGCGGTCATCGGTGCAACTGGGCACAAGGAGAATGTGGCAACCCGCCCGAGCGGCGGCGCGCACAACCTCGGGGAACTCGCAGTCGTAGCAGATGGCCACGGCGATGAGGCCGAACTCGGTCTTAAACGCGCGCAATTTCGAGCGGGGCGAAACGATCCATTCCTCCTTCTCGAATCGCGTCATGTGCAGCTTGCCCTGCGCGCCCACCTCGCCGGCGGGAGAAAAGAAATGACATTCGTTGTAGACGGTGTCTCCATCTTCGGCGAGAACGGGGACCGTACCTCCGGCGATGTGGATCTTGAAGCGCATAGCCAGCTCACGAAGCAGCTCGAGGACGCGCGGCGCCTGTTGAGCTAAGTGGCGCACCTGGTCACGCATGGGCGACTTCGTGTTGTTGAGAGTCAGCAACTGCGCGCTGAAATACTCAGGGAAGACGACGAGTCCGCAGCGATAGTCTTCGGCGGTCTCCACCAGAGCCTCCACCTGGTCGCGGAACTGCGCGAAAGTCTGAACCGGGCGCATGTAGTACTGAAGAGCGGCGATTCGGAGATGATTCGGCAGCGCAGGCATTCCGCCTTATTGTTGCGCACCCCGGGCACGTCGATTTCCATGCGCCTAGCTGAACCGGCTTTTTCCGCCGGCCAACGCCAGTAGCGGCACGATTGCGAGCAGCGTTCCGGCGACGCCGAAGGCGCAAGGTCCGAACCACAGGTGCCAGGCATCGTTAACGCGTACGGTCTCAGGCCGCTCTTCGTCGTAGAGCAGATTCACCGACTCACCGGGCGAGAGATCCACGCCGGGGAGCGCCACCCGCACCGGGACTCCTTGGAGCGTGGTGAAGGCGGCAATTGGATTGCTCCGCGCCAAGTCAGAGCCAACCGGTTCGAGCGCGACGATTTCGGCGCGAACAGGCCAAGCCCGCTCGAGAAACAGGGAGCGCGCCCGGTAATCTCGCCAAGCGACAACCACGAGCACGGCTCCGAGCAAGCAGGAACCGGCGACGGCCCCTGCAGCCAGCGACTTCCACAAAGCGCCCGAGATCATCACGAGATTGTAGGACTTCGGCGTTGATGTGCGGCAAGTTGTGCGCTGGTAGAATCGAAGGACGACTCATCCTTGGGGGCCCTTAGCTCAGTGGTTAGAGCTGCGGACTCATAATCCGTTGGTCGGGGGTTCAAGTCCCTCAGGGCCCACCAAACAAA
>CAMPKL010000720.1 GCA_946887065.1 uncultured Bryobacterales bacterium | reverse complement strand
TTAGACGACAGTCTGAAACGAAAAGTCGAGCTGCTCGGTTCGGGACCGTGGGAGTCCCTGTTCGCCTACGGCCCGTATGCCGGACTGGTCGGAAGGACGGACCATGATTTCCAAGTTGACGATGGCCCCGTGGGAGTGGAGCTCGAGGGTGAAGCGTTATTCGACGATGTGGATCTCGATGCAGCGTTTCTTCCTGCGCGGATTTCCGGATTAATTCGGGCCGCGCCAAGCAACGCGGGGTCACAGTATGTGGCCATCTCCGTGAATGACCGAATTCAGGCGGTGACGGAATGGTACGGTCGACCGAATAACGCCAGAGGATTCTCCGCGATGGTGCCCGACACCGCAGTCCTACAAGGGAAGAACGACTTGGAGGTATTCCGTGTGCTGGACCGGGATGGACATGTGCGGCTCGAGCGCTTGCCGGGAGAGACGAGACCGGGCTACCTGCTGACGGGTTCGGAAGAGAGTGGCGGCGAGGCGCTGGAAGCGAGCGACGGCCCATCGACGCCCGTTGTGACGATCCCGAATTCTGGATGGGTGCGCATGGAGGCCAACGAGGAGAGTGGGATCATCTCGATCATGGGCTGGGCGCTTGACCTCAAGCAACCCGCAAAGGACGTGACGGTCGTTGTCTTTCAGCAGGGCCGGTTGTTGCATTCGGGAGTGCCTGGCAACAAACGGCCGGACGTGGCGGAGATATTCCCAGCGTTCGAGTTGGGGACTCCAGGATTCGGTTTCGACCTGCCGCTTGCGAAGTTTGACCGCGACATGAAGGTCAGGGTGTTTGTGCTCCTGAACGATGGAACCGCCTCGGAACTAGCTTACGTGCAAGACGGGTGGGTCTTCCCCTTGGATACGCCGTGAGTTGCGTTTTGGAGCATCCGAGTGATGTCAGTTGACACGCGTGCCGATTCGGCGTGCAAGGGTCGTCTCATGATGTTCGCCTCTATTGCCCAGAGAGTCGAGGAGCATCCGGCTTTCCCTTCGGGCGACCGTTGGTGTCGTCTCCTGCGATTCCGTTAATTCCCGTGATGTGCGAAGATTGCTCCCTGATACAAGCCGGCTAGCCCCTGCGTGAGCGTCAGATAAGTCGGGGGCACGTCAATAGTACCGCCGGAGTATCTCCGTGAGTGCGGCCAGAGAGGACATCTGCTGTTCTAGGTCACGGGCTCTTACGATGATGCATCGTGCGGAGACGCGAAGAAGCTGTCTGGCGAAAGGCGCTGTTCTTCGTGTACGGAGCGGACTCCCCCGCGAACTTGGTGAGGCCTCCAGTCACCCCAACGTTTCGAAAAGCGTTGCCGGTTGGTGCGAAAGATGGCGTCGTAGGCGCCGGGATCCAGTTGAGAAAAGGACGCCTGCCCGAAGTGGTGTACGAAACAGTCTTCCGCTGCGAGAATCCGCCCTCCACGCGCCTGAATGCGCATGCAAAAATCGTCGTCCTCAAACATTCCCCGTTCGTACTGTTCATCCAGACCGCCGGTGTGATCCCAGACATCTCGTCGCAGAATACATGCCATGAGCGGAATCATGCTGAGTTCCATCGTCTGAGTGAATTTGGAGGCGGCTACCTCATGAGCAAACGCCTGCATTTCTTGGTAGTTGCTGTAGGCCCAGTTGACCTTGATTTCGTTTCCGGCAAAATTCGTCACGGCTGAGACGAGTTCCGCGTCTTGTTCCGCCTTAAGCGTTCGCAGCAAACGACCCAGCCATACGGCGCTCACCGCAGTATCGGGATTGAGTAATACGAGAAACTTCCCTCGGGCCGCCTTGGCGGCGAGGTTATTGCCGCCGGCGAAGCCCACGTTCTCATCCAGCGAGACGGTCTTGATGTGATCGTGCTCAGCGCCGAAGGTCTCCGCGATAGCGACACTCCTATCGGAAGAGCCGTTGTCAACGACGATCACCTCAAAGTTGGGATGAAAAGTATTATCGAGTATGCTTTGGAGGCAACCAGTCAAGTATTGAGCACTGTTGTAAGTAACAATCAAAATGCTGACCATCTCGGCGCGTGTGTGCAGTCCGAGCAGCATGTCATCGACTCTGGCGCTCCAAGAGTTAGAGGCGGCAAAGGCCATTCGAGCGCTTGTGAGGACGTCATCTTTTTCATTCAGAGATGCGTCGATCGCCGCCAAGAATTCTTTGACACCCGCGGCCAGACGTACGATGTCGGCGCAGCGCTCAAGCTCCGCTGTTCGAGTGGCGACTACCGGCTTCCCAAGCGCCAAGTATTCGTAGAGTTTGACCGGATCTACTGCATCGGTTAGGTCATTGGCAAGGAACGGGATTAAGCACACGTCGAAGCGCCCTAAATAGGCGGGCATGCGCTGATATGGCTGAGCTCCTTCGAGGCGCACGTTGGCCAACCCCTTTAGGGGGGCGACGTCTAAGTCGAAGACCTCGCCCACCAGGACGAACGTCAACTGCGGTCGCTGCCGAGCCAACTCGAAAAGGAGGTCGACGTCGATCCACGACGCGAGGCCGCCGAAGAAGCCCACTATCGGTGTTGCAAC
>CAMPKL010000719.1 GCA_946887065.1 uncultured Bryobacterales bacterium | reverse complement strand
AGGCGCCTGGGTGCGCCGCGGCGAGTTTGCTGAAGGCAGCCGCTACGACCCCCTCTTCTTCCTCCCTCGTGCTGCCTGCAACGACCAATGGACCGGGACCCTTCTGATCGAGAAACGCCCCAATGTCCGCGGGGAGTTCGGCGTTGCCGGGTTCGAAGTCGTACTTAATGTTCCCCGCGACTTGAACGATATCTGCCGGAGCGCCGATCGCCGCGAATCGCTCTGCATCTTGCGCCGACTGCGCCAGGATGGCGTCCGGGTAACTCAAGACGCTGCGGAACAGCGCCTTCCAGCGCTTGTAACGGGGCAGGGACCTGTCTGAGATGCGCCCGTTGGCGATCAGCAGGCCGGTGCCATGGCGCTTGGCCTCGCGGAAAACGTTCGGCCAGATCTCCGTCTCCATCACGATCACTAGGCCAGGGCGCAACGCGCCGAAGGTTCGCCGTACCGCCCAGCCCACGTCGTAAGGGAAAAAAAAGACGCCGTCCACCACGTCCGCGCACTTCTCTTCGGCGACTTGCCGCCCCGTCGGCGTGCCCACGCTGAGCAGGATTTTGCGGTCCGGCAGCCGCTCTCGCAGTTGGCCGAGTAAACTGCGGGAAGCCAGCACTTCTCCGACCGAAACGCAATGTAACCAAACGCAGCCAGGGCGGGTCTGATGGATCAGGGTCGGCAGCGATCCGAGCCGTTCGGCGAATTGTCTCCATGACTCGCCGCGCGCCATGCTGCGGACGGCCAATAGAGGTAGAGCGGCGAACGACAACAGCCCGACCGCTAGGTTGTAGACGGCAAGGATCAATGCGGAAGGAATCCTCAGATTATGGCAACTTGCAAAACTCTCTGTAGCCTCCTTGCAATCTCAACCGTCGCCCTGCTCGCTGCCGACGCCTTCCAAGTGAATCCGGCCGACAGCTACGCCGCCAAGCAAAGCCAAGCTGGCGTCGTTTTGGCGGTCAAACCCTATCACACCGAGGCTCTGGCCAAAGAGGCCTTCGGCAAGGGCGAGCCTCACAAGTATGGAATCTTGCCCGTGCTGGTCGTCATCACCAACGGCGGCGAAGCGCCGATCAAGCTAGACAAGATACACGCACGCTACGTGCCGGCGAGAAGCCGCGAGGGCATCGAATCGATCACGGCGCAGGACTTGTTCTTCTTCAATCCCAAAGGCCACCAGCCGAAGCAGCGCCGCATTCCCGGCATCGGTACGATGGGAACCAAGGTGAAGAAGGGACCGCTCTCCGCCCAAGCCTACTCGGATCGTGAATTTTCCGCTCCCGTCATGCTTCCCGGCGAGACAGTCAGCGGCTTCTTCTACTTCGATATCGGCACCGGACACGATCCCCTAGCAGGCGCGATCTATGTCGCGGGCCTGAACAACATGTCCACCGGCCAGGATCTGTTCTACTTCGAGATCCCGCTGGGCTCTGCTGAGTAAACGGGGAGGGATAAGATCGCAGCCCGCTAAGGAGCGGAGCGCAGTCTGGGGTTCCTGATCGAACCGGGGCCCCGCTTCTTCCTTACACTCCCGCGTCCGCCAGGGCGCCAAACAACAAACTTTTCGCCATTCTTCTTTTCAGCCCCCTTCCAGGGGGCTCATGACTAGGCCAGGGCTTTTAGCCCTGGTATCTCACGACGCGGTCGCCCTCTCCTCTCTTCAGCCCGCTTCAGCGGGCTTACCTCCGCCGCTACAACCGCCGTATGTGAAAGCCCCCGTCCACGTCCAACACCTGGCCCGTCGAATAATCCAGCAACCCCGCCGCGATGGCTCGCACCGCCCGTGCGACGTCCTGCGGCTGCCCCAGGCGCCCTTGCGGCAGCAACCCCTGCTGCGCCAACGCGACATACTTGTCGCGGACCTTGGCGATCATGTCGGTCTCGATAACGCCGGGGCGTATTTCGAAAACCCCTATACCATCCGCGGCCAGACGGTCCGCAAAGAGCTTCACCGCCATACTGAGGCCAGCCTTCGAGACGCAATATTCGCCGCGATTCGTCGACGACGTATAAGCGGAAACCGAGGTGATGAACGCGATGCGTCCCAAGCCCTGCTTGACCATCTGGCGCGCCACAAGCTGCGTCAAAAAGTATGGCCCCTTTAGGTTCGTCGAGATCAGCGAGTCGAAGCTCTCCTCCGTCGCCTCCAACAAGTCCAAGCGTTCCTTGGGCGCGATGCCCGCGTTATTGACCAATAAGTCGATGCGCCCAAAGCGCTCAAGACAAGTCGCGACGAGTCGCGCGCGATTGTCCGCGGACGCAATGTCGGCCTGCAATACGGCAGCCCCGGTCGCTTGCTCCAACGACTCGGCGGACGCTTTGTCCCGCACGTAAGTCGCCAGCACTTGATGATCGGTCGAGAGTTCTTCCGCGATAGCCCGCCCGATTCCGCGGCTGCCGCCGGTTACGATTGCGATCGGGCGCGAAGATGCCATGGCAGCCTAGCTTCGCAGAGCCTTGTCGATGGCCGCAATCACTTGCCCGGCGCCGAACGTGTCGACAAAACGATCCTCACCAATGATCAC
>CAMPKL010000718.1 GCA_946887065.1 uncultured Bryobacterales bacterium | reverse complement strand
CGGCAATACTATCCGGCGGATGTGACTTTGGTCGAGGATTTTTTCTCAGGGGACGTATTCCGTTCCGTGAGCACTGGGCCAGCCAAGGCGATCACGTCGATATCGATGTTCTATGACCTAGAGCATCCGCTGTCGTTCGTGGAACAGATCAGCGAAGTGCTCCACGCGCAAGGCATTTGGGTTTTCGAGCAGAGCTATCTGCCGGCGATGCTTGAGAGCAACGCGTACGATACGATTTGTCACGAACACCTGGAGTATTACGGCCTCAGTCAGATCCTCCACATATTGCGGCAAGAGGGATTGAAGATCGTCGAGCTGGAGTTCAACGATGTTAACGGCGGCAGCTTTTGTGTCACAGCGGCAAAGCACATGGCTCCGTATCCCGAGGCGCGGGAGGCCATCGAGGAGGCCCTGGAGCGGGAAGAAAAATACCGTCTCCGGACGAACGATCCATTCGAACGGCTGAGCGCCACTATGGAGCGCAACAGTGATACGCTCCGGCGCTTGCTAACCCGTCTGCGTGACGCAGGGAAGTCCGTGAGGGGCTACGGAGCGTCGACTAAGGGAAACGTGCTTTTGCAGTACTGCGGCATCGATCGCCAATTGTTGCCGGAGATTGTTGAAGTCAACGAAGATAAGTTCGGCTGCGTGACTCCGGGAACGCGGATCCCCATCGTCGCTGAAAACGCTGCTGTTCGGGAGCAGACAGATTTCTTTTTGGTTCTGCCTTGGCATTTTCGCCATGGCATTATCGGAAAGGAGTCATCGTTTCTTGCCCAAGGCGGCGGCTTAATTTTTCCACTGCCCGAAGTCGAGATCGTCACTGCGACTGGCGTTCAGTCGATTGCGTGAGGCCCCCAATCGTGTCGCAATCCATCCTCGACCGCGAACCGCTCATTCACATTTGGAAGCCGCTGTACCGTCGACTTCTGGCCCCTTATGTTTGGCCCCTGATCGGCTATTCTTCGCCAGCTTCGCCTGGTGCGGCTCCGGTTTCGGCTGTTCAAGCTCCGCCGCGACTCCCCGCCCGAAATCAGGCTGAGGTTGGCGAAGCGCTGGCGCGCGTGGAGCGGCGTCAGCAGGAAATCCTCGAACGATTGGCGCGCCTGGAAAGTTGCTCGCTGATGGATTGGGCACGTCTCGAGCAGCTATTGATCAGCCTTTGGACGGATGCGTCCTTTCCGGCTCCCCGCGCCGTTGATGAACTCCGCAGCAGGGATGAACGCTAAATCCTCACCGATATACGTCGACTTGCGGCCGTTCCAGGATCCCGCGTACCAGCGCCGTGGCGTTGGATTCCACCTATCCGCGCTTCTGCAATCAAGAATGGCCGCAGGCGCGGACCGATTTTCCATTAAAGGCCTTGCTGATCCGGCTCTGCCGCCGCCGCCCGAGGATCTGGCAGCCCTGTTCGACGACGTATTCTTGGCGTCGGCGGTCCCCCTGCGTCGGGAGCCGGCCATCTATCTCGATGGTTCGCCGATGACGCATGAACCGATGAGAACCGTTCGATTTTTGGGCCGAGCGGACATTCTCCACGTCGCCGTAATCTACGACTTTATCCAACTCGATCGTCCAGGCTATTTGCCCGACCCCCGGTCCCGAATCGAGTTCCTCTTGCGGCTGCGACGCCTGCGAAACTTCGATGTATTTTGTCCGATTTCAGAGTTCTCCGCCAAGCGGACGCGAGAACTTCTGAGCGTGCCGACAGAACGGATCCACGTGACCGGGGCGTCCGTGCGTGAATCGCTTTTCCCCTCTGAGCGACCATCCGGCGAGATCCAGCCCAATGAGTTCAACCACTTCGGCAAGCGTCCTTACTTCTTGACGGTAGGCGGCGACGATCGCCGCAAGAATACCGAAGCCGCGGCACGGTCGGTATCCCAGCTTTCCCGAACTTCGGGACGGCTAATGCGCTTGTTGGTGCTATCGCATCACGATCCGGTATATCGGCGGGACTTGGTTGCGCTGGGCGCAGGCGCCAGAGGCCAAAACGTAGTTGAGTTTCATGCTTCCCTTTCCGACGGGGACTTGCGCAAAGCCTACGCGGGCGCGCAGTGCGTGATCGCTCCGTCATATATCGAAGGCTTCTCCCTGCGACGGATTGCGCGGCTCACCGAGAACTTGTCGAGGACGCGGACGCGCGATTCCCGGCGGATGACACAGCGGAGTTGGTACGTTGCCTAGTACGAGTTACGACGGCTCCGGAGTTTCGCGAACGCCTGGTTCGCCGGCAATACGCAATGGCGCAGCGATTTCGCCAAGACCAGGTCGCAGGGCGGTTTTGGCAGGCGGTCCTAGAGAGTTTCGCCAAGCGGAACGAGCGATCCAATTGGCCTGCCATCAGCCGGAATCGCAAGCCGAGCGTCGCCTTCGTTACGCCGTTTCCGCCCGAACAAACGGGCATCGCTCCTTATTCGGCACAAACGATTGCCGCGCTCGCGGATCACGTGCAAGCTGACGTCTATACCAACGCGCCGAGACCGCTGCAACTGCCGGCTGCCGTTGAGGACATGGGGACGATT
>CAMPKL010000717.1 GCA_946887065.1 uncultured Bryobacterales bacterium | reverse complement strand
GCTGCGCGAACAATACCTGGCGCGAGGTTATGGGCTGGTGTTTACGCCGCACGTGGCCAAGCGCGAGTTGTGGAAGATTTCCGGTCACGCGGATTTTTATTCGGACGACATGTTCAAGCCGATGGAGTTGGACGACATCGAGTACCAGCTCAAGCCGATGAACTGTCCGTTCCACATCTTGATCTACAAGGACACGCTGCGCAGCTACCGCGATTTGCCGGTGCGCCTTGGCGAACTTGGCACGGTGTATCGTTACGAGCGCTCGGGCGTAATGCACGGCCTGCTGCGCGTGCGCGGCTTTACGCAAGACGACGCGCATATCTTCTGCACTCCCGAGCAGGTGACTGACGAAGTGGTCGGCTGCGTGGACTTCGCGCTGGACGTGCTGAAGACATTCGGTTTTGAAGACTATGAGGTGGAACTTTCCACTTGGGACGGCGGGGTCAGCGGCAAGTACGCGGGCGACCCGGAAGAGTGGGAGCGCGCGGAGAAGGGCCTGAAGGACGCCTTGGCGCAACGCGGCATCGAAGCAAAGGTCATGCCCGACGAAGCGGCCTTCTACGGCCCGAAGATTGACGTCAAAATGGTCGATGCGATTGGCCGTTCGTGGCAGTTGTCGACGGTGCAGTTCGACTTCAATCTGCCGCGCCGCTTCGAGTTGGAGTACGTCGCCGAAGACGGCGCCAAGCACCGGCCCTACATGGTGCACCGCGCGTTGTTGGGTTCGGTCGAGCGATTCATGGGCGTGTTGATCGAACACTACGCAGGCGCCTTCCCGACCTGGTTGGCGCCGCTGCAGGTCAAAGTGCTGCCGATTACCGACGCGCAGTTGGACTACGCCCGCACTGTTGCAGAGAAGCTGAAGGTCGCGGGCGTGCGCGCCGAAGTCGACGAGCGCAACGAAAAGGTGGGCTTCAAGATACGCGAGGCCACACTGGAGAAAGTCCCCTACATGTTGGTCGTCGGCGCCAAGGAAGCCGAGTCGGGCAAGGTCGCCGTGCGCGAACGCAAGGCGGGCGACAAGGGCCAATTGACTGTCGAAGAGTTTCTCGGGCCGCTATTGAAAGAAATCGGGTCAAAGCAGGTTTGGTAAATGCCCGACCGAGTTCCGGTGCTGATTGTCGGCGCTGGTCCGGTAGGGTTGTCGCTCGCTTTGGGTCTTGCCCGCTGCGGCCTACGCAGCGTCGTCATCGAGAAAAACCAGTCGACGAGCGAGACGTCGCGCGCCCCCGGCATTTGGAGCCGCACGCTGGAGATCTTCGACGGCTGGGGCGTCATCGACGACTTTCTTTCCGCCGGGCCACTGCTTACCGACGTCCAGATTTGGAGCGTTGGGAACCCCTCGCCTCGGGTGCGGATCTCTTTCGAGTTCCTGCGAGACACGACTCCTTATCCAGGCCTTCTCGTTGTTCCTCAGAGCAAGACGGAGGCGATTCTAGCCCGCCGCCTCAAGGAAGAATCGTTGGCGGATATGCGCTTCTCCTGCGAACTCCTCGATTGGACCGAGGACGAGGACGGTGTAGTCGCCCGCGTTTCAACCGCGGATGGCGAAGAGCAGATAGCGGCTTCCTACCTGGTTGGCTGCGACGGCGCGCATAGCCGTGTGCGGCACGGCTTGGGGCTGCATCTGGAAGGGAAAACCTATGACGCGCATGTCGCCTTGGCCGACGTGCAAATCGACGGCAAAGA
Source organism: uncultured Bryobacterales bacterium (assembly GCA_946887065.1). Next base: position 840 of record CAMPKL010000717.1, on the reverse strand, counting down.
ATTCCCCTGGCCGCGCGTGGGCACGGCGGATGGGCCGCTGGTTGGTCTGTACATGGGCAGTGGGCTTTGGCGGATTATCGCCATCAGTTCGAATGCGGCAAGAGACGAAGTCATCGGCGACCGCGAACTCGATGGCTGGGTTCGCGGCGTCTTTGGAGACATCGCCTACGAGCGAGTGTGGACCAGCACGTTCAGTATTCACTCGCGCATCTGCAAGACCTTGCGCAAGGGCCGCGTTCTCCTGGCGGGCGATGCGGGCCATCTCAATAGCCCGGCCGGCGGCCAGGGCATGAACTCCGGCATACAAGATACTCACAACCTGGCTTGGAAGCTGGCCCGAACCCTTGCGGGCGGCAATGCCGACAAGCTGCTTGATTCCTACGACGTCGAACGCCGGCAAGTGGTTCGGCAATACGTGAACCGGGCGACGGACTTCTTGACTCGGGCCCTAATAGAAGGCAGTGACTTCCGGCGTATTTTTTTCGCGACGCTGGCCCGTTCCGGACTGACCATTCAACCGCTACGGCGACGAGCCATGCGGCGCATGACGATGCTTGACGCTCGCTATCGCCATTCTCCGCTGTTCCCTGCCGCACATCGGTTGGTCGGGGCACGCGCGCCGAATTGCCTGGTACGAGGCATTGCAGGCGTAAAGAGGCTGCACGAAGTGGTTGGCGCCGTTCCATGCTTGCTTTGGCTCGGCTACGACGGCCTGCCGTGGGAGTTCGAAGCGCTGGCTATTCGTCAGGAGGCGTTGACGCGCGCGACGGCTCCGGCGTTGTTTGAGGAGCTGGAAATCACCGCTCCGCTCGCGATGTTAATTCGCCCGGATGGCTTCAT
>CAMPKL010000716.1 GCA_946887065.1 uncultured Bryobacterales bacterium | reverse complement strand
TCGTCATGCGCCGTCACCGTCAGTTGCCCTTCGGCCCGATCAACCAGGTCATCATCAACCAGTTTGATGCGAACCCGAGGCGCGTCCAACAGGGTCTCGATCCGATCCCGAACCTGGACTTCGGCGTCGTCGCGGACAACCCTGTCGGCGGCATGATGGGCGTTGCATTCGAATTCGCCACCGGCTATGCCCAGCAGTTCACTTTGCAACTGCAACAAGAACTGATGTCGGACATGATCTTTAAGGTTGGCTATGTGGGCAACGTCAACAGCCGCCTCGACATGACGTTCGACGCCAATCAGCCGGTTCCTGGGCCGGGCAATAGCGCCCGCAACAGGCCGTTTGACAAGATCGCGCCCGGTGTCGGCAGCATCACCTACAACACCTCCGACAGCAACTCGCACTACCAAGCGCTGCAAACCACTCTGGAACGCCGCTTCGCCGACAACCTCGGTTTCTTGCTGTCTTACACGTGGTCGCACTCGATCGACAACACCGCGAATGCTTTCGGCGGCGGCGCCAACGGCCCGATTCCGCAGGACATCCGCTTCCGCAACGCCGATCGCGCCACCTCCGGCTTCGACATCAAGCACCGCTTGACCTACTCGACCAACTACACCCTTCCGATCGGCAGGGGCCAATCAATCGATTTCAACAACGCAATCGCCAACAACGTCCTCGGCGGCTGGAAGCTGAACGGCATCTTCACCGCGCAGAGCGGACTGCCCTTCACTCCCACCCTGCAGTCCTCGGTATCCAACGCCGGCGGCAGCCGTCCCGACCTGCTTGGCAACCCGACTCTCGATAATCCGACTCGAGAGAAGTGGTTTGACACGTCGTTCAACACCTCGGGTGCTGTTTGGGGCGTCCCCCAGCAGTTCACCTTCGGCAACGCGGGCCGCAACATTGTGCGCGGGCCGGGTCGCGTCAACGTCGATTTCTCGCTATTCAAGGACATCAACTTGACCGAGACGATCAATCTGCAGTACCGGGCTGAGTTCTTCAACGTGATGAACACGCCTCAGTTCGGCTTGCCGAACTCCACGATCGGCACCAATCCTAGCGCCGGCATCATTACCTCGATCGTTGGTACGCCGCGTCAGGTGCAGATGGGCCTGCGCTTGTCCTTCTAAGGCCAGCCCACAACGCCAACAACAACGGCTCCCGCTTCGGCGGGAGCCGTTTCTGTTCCTAGGGGTGAACAGTGAAAGCGCGCCCAGCTTCTTCTCAGCCCGTCAGGGCGGCATACCCTGAGCGCCAAGCTGGCAATCGGCCCTCTCTTCTTTCCCGCGTCAGCGTCTTACAGCCGCCCGCTGCCTGTCGTTCTGTTCGCCGCACCGCGCCAGCCTGCTTTGGCGATTCCTGTAACACGCGGGTGGGGCCAAGATTCTCCCCCATATGCCGCACGGAATCATCGAAACCAGACCCCTCGGCGATACGGGAGAACGCGTCTCCTGCATAGGACTAGGCGGTTCTCACATCGGAAGCCCCAAGGTCACTGACCAGCAGGCCGTCCGCTTGATCCAGCAGGCCGTCGATGGCGGCATTACCTTCCTCGACAACTCCTGGGACTACCACGAAGGACGGAGCGAACGCCTGATGGGCAAAGCGCTCAAGGGCGGCTACCGTAGCCGCGCCTTCGTGATGACCAAGTTCGACGGCCGCTCGAAAACCAGCGCCGCCAAGCAGATCGACGAATCGCTCAAGCGCTTCCGCATCGACCATTTCGATCTGCTGCAATTCCACGAAGTGATTCGATTCGAAGACGTCGATAGCTTCTTCGCAAAAGGCGGCGCGGCTGAGGCCTTGTCCGCCGCGCAAAAGGCCGGCAAGACTCGCTTCATCGGATTCACCGGCCACAAGGACCCGCAGATCCACTTGTACATGCTGGAAGCGGCTCAGGAACGCGGCTACGCCTTCGACACCGTCCAGATGCCGGTTAACATCCTCGATTCCCACTTCCGCAGCTTCACAAACCTTGTGATTCCCGTTGCGCGCCGGCGGAAGATTGCCGTCCTGGGGATGAAGAGCCTCGGCAGCGGCGACATTCTCGAGAGCGGCATCGTATCAGCGGAAGAGTGTCTGCGCTACGCCTTGAGCCAACCCGTTTCCGTGGTGATCACCGGCATCGATAGCCAAAAGGTTCTGAAGCAGGCCCTTGAGATCGTCCGCGACCCTAAACCCCTCACGAAGGACGAAATCAGCGAACTGAAGAGCCGGACCGCTTCCATCGCCGAACACGGCGAATACGAACGGTTCAAGACTTCCAACGAGTACGACGCTACGGCGAAGAACTTGGAATGGTTGGGCAAAGAGTTCGCGACGAAGTCTTAGTCGCCGCCTCAATTCTCACCCGACCCGAGCCCAGGCGCGTAAGCGGCGGGTCTTTCCGCACGCCTCCCTTCCTTACAAACAACTTTTTTCAAACTTTCTTTCCCCATGCCTACAACGACTTACGCCTCAACCAACCTCAAAACTATTGACACAGGGTGCTACACCTAAATACATAAGATCCTTGGCTGGACCGAGCACGGTCAGGGAGTTC
>CAMPKL010000715.1 GCA_946887065.1 uncultured Bryobacterales bacterium | reverse complement strand
ACCCCGCAGTTCGCTGACAACCTGGTGATCGGGCAACGTTACCGAACCGTAGCGTTGCGGACCCGACGAGATGAGATACGTGCGCGCGCCAACGGCATTCAAAAACGTCTGGCGGCTCGAACTCATGCTGCCATGGTGGCCAACCACCAACAAATCCGCCCTCAGGTCACTCGCGCAGCATCCCACAAGGACTGCTTCCGCGAAGTCGGGGTCTGGAGGAATCGATGGCGGGTCGCGCTCAGACGACGCTTCAGCGTCACCCACAAACAGCAACCGCTGTGTCCCTAGATCCAATCGAACCACAACACTATTTTCGTTAGGGTCGGGATGCATAGCGGCATCGGCAGTGAGGAAGGTCATGCTGGCATCCGAACCCAGCGGAACCCGCAGACCCTGGCTTAGAGCCGCACCATGCGGAAACTGCACATCTAGGGCCGCAGGGGCCGCACCGTAACATCCCTTAGCAGGCCATTGGACAACATGCTCGCCGCTCGCCCCGTGGGCGTCGTGATAGGCAATCCCGGGCTCCTGGTCGATTTTTGTAAGGAAGGCGCGGTAGCCGCAAATGTCGTGGGGACGCCCGGACTCCCAGACGTTTCGTATCTGATACGCATCAAACAGATCGGGCAGAAGCTCGACGTGATCGCGATGCGGATGGCTCACGATCAGGTGGTCGATAGCCTGAAGGTCTGGTCGGACCCTCCTTAGGTAAGCAAGAAAACGATTTTTGGCACCACGCGCGAGGTCATCATTACTGCCGCCGTCGTAGACCAGTGAAAAGTCAGGGCCCTCTACGAAGGTCGCGAGGCCAGTTCCGACATCGACGAGATAGATCTTCCACACCGGGGGAGCCGGCAGTGCAGCTGGAGCGACGAGGTCAGTCCAAGCCTTGCTCACATACCCGGAGCGGCCGTCGGGCAGTTCGACTTGATACCACCCGGGCACTTCTCCTTCGAGCGCGAGGACTTCGCCAGGCCGAAGTCGGGCCAGTGCGTCCGACTGGGCAGTAGGTTCCTCGCGGACCACGACCGCTGCCGTGACACGAGACGAGGGGGCGACGCTGTCCTGCGCGATCGCCGGCGCACTTAGGGAAGCGAATAATGCCGCGAGCAAGAAACGCATTCGCGTCAACGCGTAGATCATGGCCCCTCCCCTGTCGTCTGGGCGTAGTCTTGGCCCCGGTTCGACTCTGCAGTACAATGATGAGAGCCATTCTACGGTGACAGTAACCAGTTACAACCGTGAGGATTGGTCCAATTTGGGGGGGAATTATGGCGCGAAACCTCGTCCTGTGTTGCGACGGAACATCAAATCAGTTCGCCAAAGACCGCACCAATGTGATCAAGCTGTTCCATACGTTAGTGAAGGACGAAGCCGTTCAGGCCGTCTATTACCACCCCGGCATCGGCACTCGGGCTCCAACCGGGATCGGTACCCGCGTGGGCACGGCTCTTGCCCGGACGGCGGGTTTGGCCTTCGGCTACCGACTGCAAGACGATATCGTCGACGCCTATCGGTATCTGATGAACTCATACGAGGTCGGCGACCGGGTCTATATCTTTGGGTTCAGCCGCGGTGCTTACACGGCCCGCGTGGTAGCGGCCATGTTGCACCTTTACGGCCTTGCCATGCGCGGGAATGACTCGCTGGTCCCCTATGCGGTTGAAATGCTGTGGGCGCTCGCGCGGGCAAAATCCGACAACCAGTTCGCCGAGCGCGAGCAGTTGGCGAAGGACTTCAAACAGACGATCGGAGGCCGTGAGTGCAAAACCCATTTCCTAGGCGTTTGGGATACGGTCAATTCGGTAGGCTGGATCGGCAGCCCGCTCACTGTGCCCTACGGCCGCTACAATCCCGACGTCGCGATCGTTCGACACGCCAAAGCCCTTGATGAGGTTAGAGCCTTCTTTCGGGTCAACTGGTTCTCTGACGACAAAGAGCGGGACATAAAGGAAGTCTGGTTTCCCGGCACGCACTGCGACGTCGGCGGGGGCTTCCAAGAAGCCGAGAGCGGAATATCGAAGTACCCACTCGAGTGGATGGTGAACGAAGCCGCGAAGGCGGGGCTACTCATCAACGAACGGCGACTGGACGAAGTGCTAGGAAAAGTGGGTACGGTTTACGCGCGACCAAGTCCGACTGCGAAGCTCCATCTCGGTATGCGTCCAGCGGTGTGGGCGCTCGCGGAGTTCATCCCCAAGAAGCACTGGAACTTCCCCAAACAGAAATGGGAATGGCGGATGAATCTGTTTCGCCGCCGTACGCTACCCCCCAATCCTCTCGTCCACGACGTCGCCTGGCAAATTCCCGGCTACCCTGTGCCACGCGGGGCAATCAAATTAAGTAGCAGGCTCTCGCGGGAGGGCGCAGGCTAATGTCCCGAGTGATTTGGAAGGGGCTTCAATATTGTTGGATTTGGGGGAAGTGTCGATGCCACCGCGCTCCGGCACGCCTTGTTGCGTCGAGATGTGCCAACCGACGGCCGGGGGCTTTAGGACCAGGGCTGATCAAGCCGAGCGAAGTCATGCACACCGCGGCAGCACCGCATGGC
>CAMPKL010000714.1 GCA_946887065.1 uncultured Bryobacterales bacterium | reverse complement strand
GACGTCGTCGACATTCTCGGCCGGTTGGGCTTTAGCCCGCGGCCCACGGCTGACGGTTGGCGTATGCCGCTCCCCTCGCAACGTCTCGATGTGGAACGCGAGGTCGACCTGATCGAGGAAGTCGGCCGCATCTACGGCTTCAGTAAGATCGCGTCCACGCTGCCGCCCATGGCTGCGGCGCCCGCGCCAAAACCCTTCGAAGGCGAAGAAGCCGCGGCGCGCGAAACCATTCGCGGATTGGGTTATGACGAGATGGTCGGCTACTCGTTCATCTCGGAGAAGGATGCCGAGCGCTTTGGCTCCGGTGAACCGGTGCGGCTGCGGAACGCCGTTTCTGAACTGATGAGCGTCATGCGGCCAAGCGCGGCGCCGACGTTGCTTCACGCTATCGCCCACAACATTCGTTATGGCGAAGAGTCGGTCCGCTTAGCGGAGTTTGGGCGAGTCTACCGCGGCGGCAACGGGACTTATCAGGAACCTCCTTCACTGGCCATGGCCGCCACGGGTTTGGCCCGCGCGGCGAGTTTGCAAGAAGGGTCAAAGGACTTCGATTTTTATGACCTCAAGAGCGACGTCGAGGCGTTGCTGGGACGCTACGATTTCGTCCACGTTGATTTCGACGACAGGGACGTGCCGGACTACTATGTCGCCGGAAGATCGGCCAGCGTGCGCACGGACCGCGGTCGCGTGGCGATCGTCGGCGAAGTTGATCCGCAAATCTGTGATGAGCTGAAAGTACGGCAACCTGTTTTTCTCGCTGAGATTGAGCTCGATAAGCTCTACGATGCCGGTTTGCGGAGGGCCCAATATCGGCCGGTGCCGAAAGTCCCTCCCGTCGAGCGGGACTTTTCCTTGCTGGTGCCTGAGGGCGTACCCTTCGCCGAGATCCGTACGGCGATCGGCCTGGTTGACTATCTCGAGCGGTTTGAGCCGGTGGAGATCTTCCGCGGCAAGCAGGTGCCGGAAGGACACTATGCGTTGCTCGTCCGGGCCGTTTGGCAGCGGGAAACCGAGAGCTTTCGGGATGAAGAGATCCAGGCTTCCGCCGCCGCGATCCTCGACAGCCTGAAAACCAAACTACGCATCACCCTGCGGAGCTAATCCGCCCCGACGCCGCGCATGTACGGAGATCAGCGCAGTTCAGCTTTGGTGAGGCCCGCGTTGTGCACGACCTTTTCGATCTCAATCTCAGTGAGCGCTCGGCCCGCGCTAGAGACCTCGATCCGGAAAGGTGTCTGAATGCCGTTGACCGTGCGGAAGTCTGAGTAGAACTCGTCCAATTGTTGGGAGCCGACAACAGCCACCGCAGCAAACGAGGAACGGTAAAATTCCCCCGTCTTCCGGTCAATCCAGAGCCGGATCCGTTGGCTCGATTTGGGATCGGAGACTTCCAGGATGTCGGCCTCGCGTCCCGAGTCAGCGGCGCTTTCGATGAAACCCACTTTCCATCCCGCCATCCTGTCGGCGAGGAGCAGCCGTTCTCGCAGACGAAACAACTCGCCCTGAGCCTGAGCCAGTTGCGGCCCGACGAGCGCAGTCTTGCCTTGAGGCGAGTCGATGGATCCGGATCCGTCCACCAACGAAACCGTGACGGGGCCGAAGGGCAGCGTACTCTCCTGCCGCATCGCCTCGGGGAGCACAAACTTGACCACTTGGCGGCCGCTCATTCCTCCGCCGACCGCGCGGATTTCGCGTGTGACGATCATGTCCTTGACCGCTGCCAACGCTTCGGCCCCGCCGGCGGCTTCTTGCGCGCGTCTGAGAATCTCAAGCGCCCTGGTGTCTTGAGCCTGAGCAATCACCCCACAACAACCGAGCAACAACATCGCGAACCGAAAATAGGACATTCTCTCGGTATTCTAGAAGGACAAGCCGAACCATGATTGTTGAGCGCCAATCGGTTGACCTGGGGGAGCTAAGGCTCGACTCAGGCGAAACCATCTCCAATGCGACCATCGCGTACGAAAGCTACGGCGAGCTCAACGAGGCGCGATCCAATGCGATCTTGATCCAGCACGCCTTCTCGGGCGACGCCCACGCCGCCGGCGTCAGCCAGAAAGATGGAGCTACGGGCTGGTGGGAAAGCATGATCGGGCCGGGCAAAGCCTTCGATACCCAGAAATACTTCGTTTTCTGCTCCAACGTCCTGGGCGGCTGCAGCGGCACGACCGGTCCCGGCTCGACCAATCCAGCGACGGGGAAGCCCTACGGCCTGAGTTTCCCATTCGTGACCATAGCGGACATGGTCCGCCTGCAAAAAGGCCTCGTCGACCACTTGCGGATAGACAAATTGCTCTGCGTCACAGGCGGTTCGATGGGCGGCATGCAGGCCCTGCAATGGGCGGCTTCCTACCCGGATATGTGCGCCTCGGTCATACCGATCGCCACGACCCACCGCCACTCGGCTCAACAGATCGCCTTCAATGAGGTCGGACGCCAAGCAATCATGGCCGACCCGGACTTTGAAGACGGCAACTACTACGATGGCCCCGGTCCTGGTAGGGGCTTATCGGTCGCGCGCATGATCGGGCACATCACCTACATGAGCGACGACTCCATGCG
>CAMPKL010000713.1 GCA_946887065.1 uncultured Bryobacterales bacterium | reverse complement strand
AGAATCACGTTGCAACCCTCGGGGATCTTGATGCGGACCGTGCTCAATTCCATCGGGTCTATTCTAGCGAGCAGACCCGGCAAGGAGTCTCACAGCAGCGTTATACTGCGCCTTATGCGCCGCTTTCTTCGATCCGTTCCGGTCGTCCTGGCCTTTTGGGGCGCCGGCATCGCGGCCCAAGATAAGCAGCCCGGCAACGTAGCGCCTTACTATCCGTCGCCGCTGCCCGTCGTGAAGCAAATGCTGGAACTGGGCGAGCTGAAGGCCGGCCAGTTGCACTATGACCTCGGCTCCGGAGACGGCCGCCTAGTGATCGCGGCGGCGAAAGATTTCGGCGCTCGATCCGTCGGCTTTGAGATCGACCAGAAACTGGTGAACGCGAGCCGGCAGCAGATTGCCGACCTCGATCTCGGCAGCCTGGCCAGCATTGAATCGCGCGATCTGTTCGAAGCCGACTTCTCCCAGCCCGACCTGATCACCGTCTATCTGCTGCCCAAGGCGTTGGAACGTCTGCGCCCGCTCCTTGAAAAGCAGATGAAGCCCGGCAGCGTGGTCATCTCGCACGACTTCACGGTAGCCGGCTGGGAACCAGACCAGGTCGTCACCATCGATGAAGAGCTCGAAATCGATGGATTGCTTCACTCGATCTACATCTACCGCCGCTAAAAGCTCAATCTTGAGAGTTCTTATCTTCGCCATTCTTAGCGCCTTGCTGTGCGCGTGTACGGCCCCGGATCCTCCGGCCGCCGTGAACGACGCCTCTGACGCGGAGCTTCTAGCGACGTTCTATCCGACGCCGGAACCAGTCGTCCAACGAATGTTGGAGGCCGTCGACCTCAAACCCGGAGAGGTGCATTTCGACCTCGGTTCCGGCGACGGCCGCATCGTGCTGGCCGCCGCCGGCGACTTCGGCGCCGATTCGACCGGGTATGAGATCGATCCCGATCTGATCACCGTAAGCAGCAACCGCATCCGCCGCGCCGGCCTATCCGATCGCGCGCGCATCCTCAAACAGGACTTGCTGGAGGCGGACTTCGAACGTGCCGACGTCATTACCGCCTTTCTGACGCCCGAGGCCTACGTCAAGCTCGAGCCCCTTTTAAGAGCGGAGGTTCGACCGAACGTCCGCGTGGTCGCCTACAAGTTCCCCGTCCCGGGTTGGCAGGCAGACGAGGTCATCGCGCTCGAAGATCGCGATCCGACCGTGCCCACACACGAAATCTTCGTCTATCGCGGCGCTCCAGCCTCAAGCGAATAACGAACGATCTCCTCGTCGTTGCGAATCACCATGTGGCGGTTGGCATAGGCCGGATGCGTCCAAAGAACCGCGCCTTTGTCGCGGCGCCGTCCTAAGGGTTGAGTGGGCTTCATCACGTCGATACGGTCTACTTCCTCGTAGCCTTCGGGACGCAATTTCGCGATGATCAGTTCGCCGCGATCGTTGTTGATGAAGTAGCGATCCTCGTGGCGAACGATTTGCGCCGACGCCCAGCGGGCGTTTTCGACCGTCAGCGCCTGCGTCTCCCAGATCCTCTCGCCCGTGCGGGCATTCAATGCCCTGAGCTGCCCATAACTGTCGATTCCGTAAATGTAGTCGCCGTCGGCAATCGGCGTCGTGACCACCGTGTGCAGCCCGTCGGTCGCGATTTCGCTGTTGCTGTTACCGCGCCACAGCAGTTCGGCCGACGGCCGATTCTCGTCAAGCCGGTACATGCGCGACCCATCGTAGAAGCAAGAGACCAACAATCCGTGCGGCCCGAGAACAGGCGTCGCGATGGCCATGCCCATATTCGGTTTGAACGGCTGCTCCCAGTAAATCTTTCCGGTAGCCGGGTCCAGCGAAGTCACGGCCGCGCCGTGCCAAACGATTAGCTGGCGAACTCCGCCGGCCTCAATCATCGTCGGCGGAGAGTATCCCGGTTCGCCGTCATCGGCAATCGCTCGCCAAACTTCTTTTCCGGTTCGTTTATCCAGGGCGACCACTTTGGCGTCCGGTTTGCCGCCGGCAACCGCAATCAGCAAATCTCCATCGACTAGCGGATGTCCGGGCGTGCCCCATGTCGGCAGCTCCGCGCCGAAATCCGTAACGAAATTGACGTGCCAGATGACAGCCCCAGTTTCCGTATTCAGGCACAGAAGGTCTCCGACGGCGCCGAGAACGTAGACGCGATTCCCTTCCACCGTGGGAGTCGCTCGCGGGCCCAGGTTGTACTCGATCGCGGAGTAGTCCACCGGCCACTCCTGCTTCCACAACACCGCCCCTGTCATTTCATCCAAAGCGGCGGCCCGCTCGACTCCGTCATTGCGGCCCGAAGGTTCGAACTCCGTGATGAATACCCGACCCGAGGCGACCGCGGGCCCGGAGTAGCCCCTGCCAATCGACTGTCTCCAGGCAACCTTTAATCCGCCTTCAGGAAATTCCCGCAAAATTCCCGATTCCGTCCACACCCCTAAACGGTCGGCCCCTCTCCACTGGGGCCAATCTTCCGCCGGCAACCCGGTCGGCAGCAGCAGCAAGAAAACAGAACCGGCGATGATACGAAGTGCGGCCATGTGCCGATATTGTAGTGGTTG
>CAMPKL010000712.1 GCA_946887065.1 uncultured Bryobacterales bacterium | reverse complement strand
GGGATAGGGGCCGGGGGGAGGAGCTGAGGCTGCGGACGCTGACGCGGGAGACCGCCGACTAAAGTCTGGCGGCTCGGATCGATCGGCTGCGCCGCTGGCGGCGGCGGTTGGGCGGTACAATCCCGATTGTCAAATGGCGTTGAGATTCGTGGTTGGATTCGTGGCGGCGGTGATGGCGGCCGCGGCGCCGGTCGATTTTGACCGGGATGTGCGTCCGATACTTTCGGAGCGCTGTTTTACTTGTCATGGGCCGGATGAGGGGACGCGTCCGACGGCGTTGCGGCTGGATACGGAACAGGGCGCGTTTGTCGCGCTGGCGAGCGGCGGCTTGGCGATCGTCCGCGGCGATGCAGGGCAGAGCAAGCTGGTTGAGCGGATCACGTCCGGCGATCCGGCGCGCCGCATGCCCCCGGCCTACAAGGGCATGGACAAGCTGCCCGAGGGCGAGATCGCGGTATTGCGGCGCTGGATCGACGAAGGCGCGCGGTGGTCAACGCACTGGTCGTTTGAGGCGCCGCGCAGGCCGGAGGCGCCGGACGTTGCGGACGCGGCTTGGTCCAAGCATCCGATCGACCGGTTGATCTATGGGCGGCTTGAAAAAGAGGGCCTGAAGCCGGCGCCGCAGGCCTCGCGCGCGGCGTTGATCCGACGCTTGACGCTGGACTTGACGGGCTTGCCGCCGACGCTGGCAGAAGCGCTCGCATTCGAGCAAGATGCATCGCCCGATGCTTACGAAAAGGTTGTGGACCGGCTGTTGGCATCCCCGCGCTATGGCGAGCGAATGGCCGTCGATTGGCTCGACGCGGCGCGCTATGCCGATACGAACGGCTATCAGAGCGACGGCGAGCGCTCGATGTGGCGCTGGCGCGACTGGGTCATCGCGGCTTTCAACCGCAATATGCCCTACGACCAGTTCACGATTGAGCAGCTTGCGGGCGATTTGTTGCCGGATGCGACGCTGGACCAGAAAATCGCCACGGCATTTAACCGGAATCATCGCACGAGCGCCGAGGGCGGAATCGTCGAAGAGGAGTTTCTGGCGGAGTATGCGGCGGATCGCGCCTCGACCACGGCGACGGTGTGGCTGGGGCTAACGATGGGATGCGCGCGATGCCACGACCACAAGTACGATCCGCTGAAGCAGAAGGAGTTCTACGAGCTGTTTGCGTTTTTCAACAACTTGCCCGAGCGCGGTCTTGTTTACAACTTTGGAAACGATCAGCCCACGGTCAAAGCGCCCACCGAAGAGCAGCAGCGAAAGCTGGCTGAGTTGGATGCGGCGGTGGAGCAGGCGCAACGGAAGGCGGCCCAGCTTGAGCCGGAGATTGCAGCCGGCGTTCGCGAGTGGGCCGGCAAGCTGGCGCAGTCGGACGGCGAAGATTGGTCAATCGAGGAAGGGCTTACGGCGGCTTACGATTTCGAACGCAACAAAGCGCCGTACGCGCCGTGGGCAAAACCCCCGGAAGGGCTGGTGCGCGGGCCGGACCGGTTGCGGTTTGTTACCGACGGCAGGCGCGGTTCGGCGGCGGAGCTTGGCAACGACGAGACGACGGATCTGGGCGACGTGGCCGGCTTCGACTATGACGAGCCGTTCAGCTTTTCGTTCTGGTTGCGGCCGGAGTCGACGGACGGAGCGATCCTGACGCGGATGCATGCAGCGGGCGAAGAGCAGGGCTGGGGCTTCTACCTGAAGGATTCGAGGCTGCGGTTTGAGTTCACGATGCGGCAGACGGATCACAGTATGCGGATCGTCTCGAAGGCGCCGCTGGCGTTAGGGCGCTGGCAACACATCACTCTGACTTATGCGGGCGAGTTGCCGGCGTCGGCGGGGACGCGGCTTTACGTGGACGGGAAACCGTTTCCCTTTGAGGTGGAGTGGGATGACCTGAAGTGGCCGGTGAGTTATCGCTATCCGCTGAAGTTGGGGACGGGAGGCGGCAAAGCATCGATCGAAGGCGCGATGGATGAGTTGCGGATTTATGAGCGCGTGCTGTCTCCGCTGGAAGCCGAAGTCGCGGCGCTGGAGGGGTCGCTGCCGGAGATCGCCGCTAGGCCGGAGCGTACCGAGGCCGAACAGGAGAAGTTGCGGCTGGCGTATTTGGCTAGCAGAGCGCCGAAGGATGTCGAACAAGCGCTGGCGGAGTTGAAGCTGGCGCACGGCAAACGAGATTACTTTTACGATTCGATCCCGACGGTGATGATATTTGAGGAACGCGAGGATGTTCGTCCCACGTATTTGTTGAAGCGGGGGGCCTATGATGCGCCGGGTGAGGAAGTGCAGCCGGGCGTGCCGAGCGTTCTGCCCCCGCTGCAGGCTGAGGGCCGTGCATCGCGGTTGGATCTGGCGCGTTGGATCGTGGGCCGCGACAACCCGTTAACCGCGAGAGTAGCCGTGAATCGCTACTGGCAACAGTTGTTCGGCGTGGGCTTGGTGAAGACAGTCGACGATTTTGGATCGCAGGGCGAGCGCCCGATTCAGCCGGAGCTATTGGATTGGCTTGCGGTGGAGTTCATGGATAACGGCTGGGACGTCAAGGGCATCATGAAGACGATGGTCATGAGCCAGGCGTATCGG
>CAMPKL010000711.1 GCA_946887065.1 uncultured Bryobacterales bacterium | reverse complement strand
TGCTGGACAGCAACGCGCGATCTGCAGCCGGCGTGACACCGCGCAGGTACTGTTCAGCCGAGGGGCTTCAGCCCCGGACCGAAGCCGGGCCGCGACGGGTTCAGCGATGAGTTAGGCTGCCGTCGCACGTTTTGGTATACTTCCTTCTCTACGCAAACCGCGCGAGGAGGTCCAATGCGGCACACGGCTTTCGCAGTATTACTCGCCGCGTATGCCGTTTCGGCAGGCACGCAGAGCGACCAATGCGTTTGTTTAGCGCCGACTTTGAAGCCGAGCGAGAGCAAGGCTCTCGACACACACGGTACGTTGGCATCATACAACGATTGGTACAGAGACCCTATCCCAGAGAAGTTGCACAAGGCACGCGGGCGGTACATCACGACCGCTGCTGAGCAGTTGGTTAGACATGGGCTAAACAGCAAGGATGCTCGGCATCTGTATGACGAGGCGAGGCACGCACCTGCGGACGAACAACGCTTTGCGCGGTTGTCGGATCGCATTACCGCGGCTGCGAAAGAGCGGGGCGTTGTATGTGAGGTGACATTCAGTACGCGAGAAGTAGGGGCGGTTATAAACTACCAAACCGTCGGCGAACGACTTCGCAACGAGACGCCTCATACGCTTCCGGCGATGACGAATTGCGTCACCAAAATTCCGATCGGCGCCTATTTCATCTGGTCGAGTCGCGAATCGAAGGTTACCTCCGACATCAATCGTGAGATACCAATCATCAACGCAACGGAGAGCGTTCAACTTCAGGAGCGAAAGTGAATCGCCATCTTCGGCGGCTTTCATGGTTCGGTGCGTTCAGCGGACTGGCGATTCCTGGCTACAGCACGTTTTTTCAAAAGTTAGTACCGCCGCTGTTCCCTGAGATTGGGTTGATAACGGCCTGTCTCGGCGCGGCTACAGTATTTATTGTGTACTCGCGGCGACCGCGCAAACAGTCGGGCGCTCAACAACGGCGCCTCACGACGCGCGGCACGGTACTCTTGGCGTCTAGTGTTCTCCTCCTTGCGGCATTTCTACTAACACTTCGGGCGTGGACAGTGCAGGATCCACAGCAAGGCACGACGTATCAAATCGGTTACCGTACAGCCGAATGGACTCTGACGACCGCGGGGCTGACGGACTTGAAGAACAAGCCATCAGCGACGCCAGAGGATCTGATGCTTATGGAAGCGGCCTTTTATCCAGGTGGCCCCGCCAAGATCTGGGTATCGTGGTCCATCTATACGGCCGGCCTTCTGGTCCTGCTGTTCTACCTGCTGGGCTTCATCCTATGGGCTGCGGCGTTCGCTACCCTCGCCGTCGTTGCCAGACCCGGCGAACTCGATGCGCAGGCAACACCCGAGAGCGCGCCCCAGTCAGCCTAACGGCCCTCACGCTAAGCTGCACGGCCGGGGCCCGCGTGGCTTTGAGACCAGCGGCGCGGCGGCTGCCGCCGCGCCTGTTAGCATCCGCGCAGTTGATGTTTGCAGCCGACGTGACGCCGTGCAGGTTTTGTTCGGCCCAGCCGCTTCAGCGGCGGACCGAAGCCGGGCCGTGACAGCTTCAGCGTGGAGTTAGGCGGCGGGGACCGAGAGTTCGCTTACTCAGCCGGTCGCTGCTTGCGGTTGAACGGAGAACCTGGACACGCCCTGACAAACGCGTTGAGAAACAAAAAGTTGCCCGGCTCATGCCAGTGCTCGGGCCGGCTCTCCAAATCCTTTTCGAATATCGCTACAACTTGTTCAAGTTCCATTCCGACGGTGCAGTCGATAAGCCATTGAGTTTCAGCACGGGGAGCACGAAACAGCGCCGCACCCAAGAGGCCGTCGATCATGCCGGCAGCATAGGCTTCCCGATCTGTGGAGGACATCTTGCGGTAGATATTGCCCGTGACGAAACCCGGACCGATCTGGGATGGTGCAGTAGCTGAAGAACTCGACGGCGGAGCTTGGGTTTCTGAAGTCACCGCAATGAACACGGACGCAATTAGGATGACAGCAATTTTCATCGAAAGCCTCCAGATTAGTGACGAACGATTGTGAGAATGACTTCCAGAAGACTGCAGGTGGCAAGCACGATCGTACTAATCGCCAAGATCCGGGTCCAAATCGTCAATCGCTCTTCGAGTCGTCGCTGCAACTCGAGCTGAGAGTTGAGCCAGACCGGCGTGTCAGGTGGATTGTAAGAAAGGTTCTCTAGAAGTTCGGTCTTTGTCATCCCGTGATACGGCTCGGCCATGCCTACCTCCGTTCAGACGTCGTGGTGTCCTGGCGTCTCTCACCGCATCTTACGCGCTAACACGGTGACGCAACGAACGTTGCAGGGCCCCTTGCAACACCCGTTCGTCGGGACACATACCTGCGCAACTTTGCGGACAGGGTGCCGGACCGTGCCACCGTCCGCCTAACGGCATTGCCGCTAAGCTGCGCCGAGGCTACACGTGCCGAGGGCGCAGCGGACGAAGTCCGCTGTGCACGAGGCGCTTCAGCGCCGGGCCGGCAACGGGCCCGGCGACGGCTTCAGCGGCTTGTTAGGCGGCGGATCGAAATTCTCCCTCCGCGCGTGTTTGCGAATTGCCGAAAGT
>CAMPKL010000710.1 GCA_946887065.1 uncultured Bryobacterales bacterium | reverse complement strand
CCTCAAGATTGAGCGCCTTTTTGGTGGTTAGCTCGGCGGCGGAAAGCGCTGAAAAGCTGCAGGCGAACAGCGCAGCGGTGAGGATTAGTTTCATCATCGGTTTTTCTCCAAAGAAAACACTATAACGCGGGAGGTCTCACATGGCGCGAACCGAGGCTTCGACCCGAGCCGCGACCGCTTGGTAAGATTCGCCGGGTTGCGCCCGGATGGGCTCGCCGAAACTCACGGAGACTTTGCCGAGGCGCGGCCAGGACGCGGTGGCCGGGAAGATTTCGAACAGGCCCCGCAAGCGCACCGGGACGACCGGGACGCCGAGTTGCCTGGCCATGAGGCCGATGCCAGGCCGGAACGGCAGCAGTTTGCCGGTTTCGGTGCGCGTGCCTTCGGGGAAGATGAGGATGCTGTAGCCTGCATCGATGAGTTCGCCGGAGTAGTGCAGGGCGCGGCGGGCGCCGCTGAGTTGTTGGGGCAGCGGATAAGCGTTGAAGAGCGTGAGCGCCAAACTGTAACCGGCGGCGTCTTTGAAACGCTGCTTGAGCGGTGCCCGGGCATTGCCGAACAGCGCGGCGAAAAAGTCTTGCGACATCGCGGGCGCCAGGCGATAGCGCAGCGGCGCGGGCAGCGCGGCGTAGACCATGACGGTGTCGAGGTGGCTGGAGTGATTGGCGGCGAAGATGACCGGACCGCCCAATTGTTCGAGGTGTTCGGTTCCGCTGACTTCTAGTGGGAGCCAATGGCGCTGCATGGGCAGGGCGACCGCGCCGAGGAAGAGGCGGCGGAAGGCGCGGACCGGCAAGCTGCGCGTCCAGCGAGGTTCGAAAACGGGCCGGGGCGGTTTGGAGGCGGGAACCTCCGGCGCCGTGGGGCCGCTCAGCAGTTCTTGCAGGTCGGCGACGGTCGCGACGGACGCGAAGCGATCTTCGTCGATGCGTTCGCCGAGGCGTTCTTCGACCCTGCTCAACAGTTCGACGCGTTCCAAGGACGACAGTCCGAGTTCTTGATCGAGACGGGACTCCGCGGCGATGTTCGAGAGGTCGCGCTGCAAGAGTTCTTCGACAGGCGTCCGGGGGCGTGACGCCGCCTGGCCTTCGCGTTGTTCGACCATGCGGGCTAGCTCGCCGCGCCGGATCTTCTGCGTGGAGGACGTGCGGGGCAGGTCGTCCGTGTTCCAGACTGACCACTGCTGAATGCGTTGATGGGGCTGCAGCGTCTGGTTCGCGCTGAAGATGATCTCTTGCGGCGGCGCAGCGCCGTTGGCCAACACCAGCGCCGCGTGGACGGCCGGCTTCGACTCGGTGCCGATGCCGAGAACCACTGATTCCAGTACGCCGGGCTGCGCGTGGAGGGCGGCTTCGACGTCGAGAGGATAAACGTTCATGCCGTCGCTGCGGACGATGAGGTCGCGCTTGCGGCCGCGGTAGAAGAGCCGGCCCGATGCGTCAAATTCGCCGAGGTCGCCGGTGTGCAGCCAACCTTCTTCGACTCGCGTGGATCTGTCAGGCTCGCGGCCGTAGTATTCCGAGGAGATGTTCGAGCCGCGAATCAGGATTTCGCCGTCGGGAGCGAGGCGAATCTCTTGGTCGCCAAGCGGCTTGCCGATCGAGCCGAGCGCCGGAGCGAAGGGGTCGTTGACGGAGACGACGGGGCTGGCCTCGGTCAGCCCGTATCCCTGAACGACGGCATAGCCCAGGTTGCGCCAGAAGGATTCCAACTCAACGTCGAGTGAGGCGCCGCCGACGACGAAGGCCCAGAACTTCCAGCCGGTAGCGGCGTGAATCTTGCGATGACGCAGCAAAGTTTCGGGGATGGCCCAGAGACCTTTGCGGCGCGGCGGCGAGACGGGGCTGTCGAGGCGCTTCTCGGCGATTCGGCGCAGACTCTCGAGCATGCCGGGCACGGCGGCGAGTACGGAGATGCGTTCGCGGCGCAGCGTTTCCCAGATGACGGTTGGGTTGAGGTCGGAAAGAAACGCTGCCGAACCTCGCAGCAGCGGCGGAATAAAGACGCCCATGGCCTGGCCGAACATGTGGCTGAGCGGCAGCATGTCGAGCGTGCGGATGGGTTGGAAGGGCGCGGCGTAGGCGCGGTAACGGGCGATTTCCGCGGCGAGCGGGGTGAGGTTCGCGCAGATGTTTTTGTGGCGGTGGACGACGCCTTTGGGGTCGGCGGTCGAGCCGGAAGTGTAGAGGATCTCGACGATGTCGCCGGGCGAGATTTCGACCGGAGCGATGCCGGCTGCGGCGGGAAGACGCTCCGAGAGGGACAGGCGCCGGCCGGCGGGCAGGGCCTCGGGGTCGGTTTCGTCGCCGTGCAGGCAGAGCAGAGGCGAGGTCTCTTGAACGACGCGGCGGACGAAGTCGGGAGAGGAGCGGAAGTCGACGGGAACGACGGCGACGCCCGCCAGCAGGCAGCCCCAGAACGCTTCGACCCACTCGGGCCGATTTTCAGCCCACAGAACGACGCGATCGCCTTTGGCCGCGCCCGCTTGCTGCAGCCGATGAGCGATGGAGCGGGCGTTGGAGCAGACTTCCTTATACGTGCGGCGGCGCGTGCGGTAGCCGTTCGTCGCCAGGACCGCTTCGCGGCCG
>CAMPKL010000709.1 GCA_946887065.1 uncultured Bryobacterales bacterium | reverse complement strand
CGCAGGATCACGGTCTTGTCGGCGCTTTTGCTTAGCGCCTCTTGAAGGGCTTTTTCCAAGGCTTCCTCGGAAACCAGTTTTTGGTTGACGAAGATTTCGCGCTTGGGCGTGAGCGTCACGGTTGTGCCGCGTGATTCGGACTGTGTGGCTACGGCTTTCGGCAAGTTCACCTTGCCGCCGGATTCGATCATCGCGGAGCTGGTGATCATGAAAATGATGAGAAGCACTAGGAAGATGTCGGTCAACGGCGTGATGTTGATCTCGGCGACGATCTCGGTGTTCTCGTCATTACCGCCAAGCGGGCTTATAGCCATAAAAGTCTCTCAGGCGCTCATGGTTTGAAGAATCTTGCCGACTTGAATGCGAAACAAACCATTGAGCGTGGCGATTCGGGTTTGGAAATAGTTGTAGAATATGACGGCGATGATCGCCACTCCGAGTCCCAAAGCAGTGGCAACCAGCGCCTCGGAGATGCCGGCGGCCACGACGGCGAACCCGCCGGTACCGGCAACCGCCATGCTTTCAAAGGATTTGATAATCCCGACGACCGTTCCCAATAAACCGATGAACGGCGCGCTGCTCGCGACCGTGCCGAGGATCCACAGATGCTTCTTCAGTTTCTGCGTCTCCTCGAACATCGCCTCCGTAGCGGCGTTGTTGGCGGCTTCCAATCGCCCGCCGCCATCTCGTTCCAAAACGTTGAGAAAAATACGACTCGCCGGGCAATGGGAATTTTGCTTGCAGATGGCAATCGCCAGATCTCTTTGTCCCTTTTTAGTCGGCTCGAGGATCGAATCCGTAATCTGCAACGTTGCTGAACCGATATTCCGGAGCGACCAGAGACGCTCGAAAATAACCGTGAGACTGATAATCGACATGACGATCAGCGGATAAGTGGCGATGGCCCCTTGTTGAATGATCTGGATGAGATCGAGACCCTGCTGCGGCTGCGGCTCCATGATTGTCCTTCCGAATGCTTCGGTGATGATTATCCTAAATGAAAATTATTGCAATGAAGTTGGCGCCAGGAACACAAATTGGCGTGTTAGATGCTCAACCCCGCACGCCGATGCTCACCGTGAACTGCATACGCAATGGCGTATTAGCGAGATCTCTTAGGCTTTCCGGGATCGGCGCGAATGGCGCAGCGCGCTTCATCGCATCGACGGCGCTGGCGTTCAATCTTGCATCGGTGGATTCCAGAACTTCTGACTGAACGAGCCTTCCTGCTCGATCAAGGGTGAAAAGAATCGCTACTTTCTGCACGCCGGCAACCCCGTCGGGATATTTCCAGACCGACTCCACGCGTTTTTTGAGTTGCCTCAAGTATTGATCATAGTCCGCGCTCGCCAGACCCTTTAGTCCGGTCGCGCTGCCGCCACCGACGCCGGCCCCAGTTCCTCCGCCGGCGATACCCGCGCCGCTCCTGCTTCCACCGGCCACGCCGTAGGGGCCGGTTCCGGTTCCAGTGCCTTTGAGCGCGCCGGGGATTTGCGTGCCTTCCTTGAGCGCCTTTATGCCCGCTGGATCACCGGTGTTTTTAGGCGCTGCCAGACCGCGTTGACTGGCGTCCAGCTCGGTGGCGGCGCTGCCGGGAAGCTGGGTCGGTGTTTCCTTCGTCGGTAAGCGGACTAATGAATCTGGGGAGGTCTCGTTGACGTTCACCATGTCGGACCGAGTATCTGTCGCCAGAGCCTTCGGTCCGGGTAAAGCAACAGGTTTGGGTGCGGGAGCGGCTTCCACCGGCTTGTCGGCGGGCACCAGAGTTTCCGGAGAGCCGCGGTCTAGTTTTCCGCTTCGCTGTGCCGGTGCGACGGGTGTGCCCAACTTGGGCATCGTCCGAGGCCCGCCAGGGCCGACACTCGGGCCGATACTTTTGTTGCTCGAGCCGCCGTCTCTCACTTCCAACAACTGTACCGAGATCGGCGTGTCGTCTTCGGGCTTTACGATCGTTAATGTCACCGC
Organism: uncultured Bryobacterales bacterium; assembly: GCA_946887065.1. Next base: position 623 of record CAMPKL010000709.1, on the reverse strand, counting down.
CCGCAATGCCAGCATGAAAAGCAGCGTATGGAAAAGTATCGATGAGACAAGAAACGGACTGCGGAAGAGAGCGACAATTCCCGAATCTTCCCAATCGGCGGGGCTCTGCTGGGCCATGTCAATTGCCTGGAATCGCCACGTGGGTCAACTCTGCGGATGGAACGGGAAGCTGGTCTTTCTCAGATAGAACTTCGAGTCCCGCCGCGCTTACGTCGCGGCGCGCCAGTCGGCCGTTCTCATAGAATGACCACAGGTCCGGAATGCCGTCGCCGTTGAGATCGCGCTCTTCTTTGATGACGACTTCTCTCGCACTGGCGGCGTCGTAATAAATCCACACGTCCGCCCGACCGCCACCGCTCGAATCCTTCTCGATTTTAGCGAGCCGGCCGTTTTGGTATATGGCCCGATAGGTCATGCTTCCCTGACCCGTTTCGTCGCGCTCCTCGCGGACGATCTTGTCGTTGTTGTAAAAATATACCGTGTCCGGCCGGCCGGATTGCCTGCTGTCAACTTCACGTCTGACCATTTTGCCGTCTTTGAAGTAACTCCAGGTATTGACGCGGCCGTCAGCCTGGCTCGCTTCTTCCTGGCGGACGATCTCGCTCGGGTTCTGTGGATTGTAG
>CAMPKL010000708.1 GCA_946887065.1 uncultured Bryobacterales bacterium | reverse complement strand
CTTGCTCACATGAGCATTGCCTTTTATGAAGAAGCGCAGCGGCCAATCGACGCACCTATTAGATTTGTTGATGCCGATACGCGGACTAACGCCTACTTCAACGGCTTCCGCCGTCGTGTAGCCGCGAACCGTCAGCTCGCCCCTGGTTAAGTCCGCGCCGTCCTGTTCGAGGGTAATGCCCATCGCCCGCGTCAGCTTGCCCGGACCGGAGGCAACGTGGTGCAGATGCCGCGCCTTGGGACGGCGCGCTCGCATCGCTTCGATCCCCGCGACAGGCTCTAGCGCCCGGATGAGCACGCAGCCCGCCTTCCCGTCCGGCTCTGTCACCAAGTTCAAGCAGTGGTACATGCCGTAAATCAAATAAACGTAAGCATGCCCCGGCGGCCCGAACATCACCTTCGTCCGCGGAGTGATGCCTGCGAAGGCATGCGCCGCCTCGTCCTTCAAACCGAGGTAAGCTTCGACTTCTACGATGCGCCCGGCCAACTCTTCGCCATCGGCCTCATGGACGATCAGCTTGCCCAGCAGATCCCGCGCCACTTCAATCGTCGGCCGCGAATAGAAACCGTGCTGCAGCACCCCTACTTGTTCCGCCGCTTCAACCACTCTTCCAGCCTCTCCGCGATGCGCTTCTCCACGCCGTGGTCCGTCGGATAGTAATACCGCTGCCCTTTCAACCCCGGCGGCAAGCATTCCATCTCCACATAACGGTCTTCATTCTCGTGCGCGTGCTGATAACCCTTGCCGTAACCCAGCTCTTTCATCAACCCCGTCGGCGCATTCCGCAAGTTCATCGGGATGGCTTCTTCCGTCGTCTCCTGAGCATCTTTCGTCGCATTGCCCAGCGCCCGGTAAGCAGCGTCCGACTTGGGAGACATCGCCAAATACAGCGCCGCCTGCGCCAACGCTAAATCGCCTTCCGGCTCGCCTAGCAGCCGGAAAGCCTCCACCGCCGCCAACGTTTGTTCCAGCGCGCGCGGATCCGCTAACCCAATATCTTCGGAAGCAATCCGCACCAGCCGCCTGCCGATATAGAGGCGGTCCTCGCCGCCCTCCAACATCCTGGCCAGCCAATACAGCGCCGCGTCCGGGTCTGACGAGCGGATCGACTTGTGTAGCGCCGAAATCGTGTTGTAGTGTTCCTCGCCCGCCCGGTCGTAGCGCAGCGTGCGCCGCTGCAAAACCTCGGCGATCAACTGCGCGTCGATCTCGTCGCCCTCTGCCGACAGCGCCGCCGTCTCCAGCGTTTGCAACGCAGCTCGTGCATCGCCGTTGGCGAAGATCGCGATCTGCCCCAGTGCCGCATCCGAGGCCGTTTTCGCTAGTTCGCCGATGCCGCGCTCTTGGTCTGTCAGAGCCCGCCGAAGCAGCCCGTGGAGGTGCTCCAGCGTCAGCTCCTTGAGCACGTAAACTTTGGTGCGCGAGAGCAGCGCCGAGATCACCTCAAACGACGGATTCTCCGTCGTGGCCCCAATCAACGTGATGTCGCCGCGCTCGACGTAAGGCAAAAAGGCGTCCTGCTGCGCCTTGTTGAAGCGGTGTATCTCGTCGATGAAAACCAGAGTCCGGCGGCCCGCGCGATGCATTTTCTCGGCGCCGGCCATCACCTGTTTGATTTCCTTGATGCTGCTCAGCACGCCCGAGAACTGCACGAACTCGGCCCGCGTATGTTGCGCGATAATCCGCGCCAGCGTCGTCTTGCCGACGCCCGGCGGCCCCCAAAAGATCATCGAGCCGACCTGATCGCGTTCGATCTGCACTCGCAAGGGCTTACCCGTTGCTAACAGGTGCTCCTGTCCGACGAATTCAGCGAGCGACCGCGGACGCATCCGCTCAGCCAACGGGCGAGAGAGATCGCTCGACTGCGCATCACGGGGTTCCGCGAAAAGGTTCGGCTCGATCATCGAGCTAAACCGCCGGATCGCTGTTTTGACGCCACGAACTGTAGAATACAGCCCCGGCAACGAAGTAGACCAATGCCGGCAGGATCAGCCATTGCCGTACCGTTTCGAGCGTTGTCCACTCCATCCATACCCCAACCGGCATGCCGAGCGAAACGATCAGCGCAACCAACGCAATAACCCCCGCCGCCACGTTCGCCGAGCCGGAACTTCTGGGCCCCGGCGCCGCCGGCTGTACGCGCGTCTCGTACCCGAGCGGCTCTTCCTCGCCCGCATGCGCCCCCGCCCCAGCCATCTTGGCCAGCACCAGGTAGACCACGCTCGCAAACAGATACGTCGGCAGGAACAGATAGAACAGATGAAGCGTCCCGCTGCGCTCCAACCCTAGCGCCAGCGCGATCGACCCGCCCCAAGCGATTGCCGCCGGCCAATTTAACCCCATGCGCCGCCGATGCGCCCAGTACCGCTCTAGGCCTATGCGGGGAAAGATGTAATGCTCCGTCAGAACAATCGCGCCCGGGGGCGCCAGCAGCAGCCCGTAAATCCCGATAAAGTCCAACAACCCGGTGAACACAAACGGAAAGCAGGCAATCACCGTGGTCAACGCGCCGGCAACCAGCGTCACGCGCGCCCGCGACCAGTTCGGCGTCACCGCCTGCAACGCCAGCCCGGCACGGTACAGCGTCGGATTCGA
>CAMPKL010000707.1 GCA_946887065.1 uncultured Bryobacterales bacterium | reverse complement strand
AGGGAAAGCCTTCTGGATTTTGCAAAGCTCGCCGGTTTCGCTGCGCGCTCTATTGTGGAGCAAGTTCTGGTTGATTTCCGTGCCTCTGTTCGTGCTCGGCGTATTGCTCGTCTTTTTGAGCAACTTGATGCTGCAAGTGCCACCCTGGATGATGGCGCTGTCGTTGATTACGATCTGCCTGATGACCTTCGGCATCGCCGCCATCGGCGTCGGTTGCGGCGCGCTCTATCCGAACTTCAATTTTGACAACGCCGCCGAGATTCCGACCAGCTTCGGCGGTGCGGTCTCGATGATCGTGAGCATCGGCTTCATTGCGCTTATCGTGATGATTGAAGCCTGGCCGATCTACCAGATCGCCACGGCGTCGCTGCGTCGCGGTCCCATGAGCGCGCCGACGCTCTGGATCGTTGCGCCGTCCTTGGCGATCGTTGCGGCATTGACCGCCGCCGTGATAGCCGTTTCCTTAAAAGCCGGCATTCGCCGGCTCGAGCAGCTAAAAGACTGAACGATCTCGCGGAGGATTCGTGGAACTCATTCATACGCTGTATCAGCCGGCGGGTGCCGGGCCATTCCCGACGATCCTGACTTTGCACGGCCGCGGCGCCAACGCCTTCGACTTACTCGGCCTTGCGCCGTATCTTTGCGGCGGCAAATTCATGATGATCTGCCCGCAAGGCCCGCTGGAAACGCCCATCGGCCCGGACGCCGTCGGCTACGCCTGGTATCCGATGAGCGATGGCGGCGCGCCCGCTGTCGAGGCGATGTTGAGCTCACAGAAAAAACTCCGGGCATTTCTCGACGAGTGTCTAAAATCGTATTCGATCGATCCGAAAAAGTTAGTCGTGCTGGGTTTCAGCCAGGGCGGCGTGATGGCTTACAGCCTGGCATTAGCCAATCCGGAGCGCTTGGCCGCGCTCGCGGTGTTGAGCAGTTGGCTGCCGAAGGAATTGCTGCCGCGGCTCAATGTAGGCGACGCGGTGCAATCATTGCCGACCTTGGTGCAGCACGGCACCCAAGACCCGATGATCGAAGTCGCCCGCGCGCGAAGCTCCGTCGAGATGCTGCGCCAACTGCGCGTACCGCTGACTGTCCGGGAATACCCGATGGGACATGAAATAGGCGCACGAAGCCTTGCGGACCTCTCGGCCTGGTTGGAAGAAAACGTAGGGGCGACCGGCCGGTCGCCCCTACAAGCGTAACGGATCTCTTGCGATCTCTGTCCTTGAACTTTGAACCTTGAACCTTGAACCGCGCTACGCGCGCATGTAGCTCATATTTCTCGACATCGCTTCTAGCCGGGCGATGCGTTCCTCCATCGCGGGATGCGTGCTGAAAAGCGACGCCAAGCCCTTCCCCGTGAGCGGGTTGACGATGAACATGTGCGCCGTCGAATTCGCCGTTGCGTCGCTCACCTGGAGCGGGATGTTCTGCGCGCCCATGTGGAGCTTGCGCAGCGCGCTCGCCAAGGCCAGAGGATCGCCGGTCACCTTCGCGCCGCCTTCATCAGCCATGTATTCACGCGAACGCGAAACCGCCATCTGAATCATCATCGCCGCCAACGGCGCCACGATGATCATGAAAAGCAGGCCGAAGATATTGCTGCCGCCTTCTTCACGGTCGCGGCTGCCGCCGCCGAAGATCGCCGCCCACTGCGCCATGTGCGCCAGATAGCTGATCGCGCCCGCAAGCGTGGCCGCAATGCTGCTGACGAGAATGTCGCGATGTTTGACGTGGCTGAGCTCGTGTCCCAAAACTCCGGCCAGCTCCCGTTTGTTGAGAATGCGTCGAATGCCATAGGTGACGGCCACCGCCGCGTGTTCGGGATTACGCCCGGTGGCAAACGCATTGGGAGCCTCCTCTGGTATCACGTACACTTTGGGCATGGGTAGCCCGGCCCTCGCCGTCAAGTCCTGGACCAAGCCGTAGAGCTCGGGATCGTCATTGGCGGTTATCTGCTGCCCACCGTACATTTTGAGAACAATCTTGTCGCTAAACCAGTAACTGAAAAAATTCATCCCTCCGGCCAGAATTAGAGCCAGGACAGCGCCGTTAGGGCCGCCGAACATGTGGCCGATCCATACGACAAGCGCCGTTAGGACCGCCAGGAGAATCGTGGTTCGAAAACCGTTCATTTGATTTCCCCCCTTTTGAGGTATCCTATGTATGTAAGAGCTTAAGTCAAGTTCGCTTGTAAACTCGCTATTTCTTAATGTGCGTACGGTTTTAGCGGAAATCAAGGCCGCGAAGACCGTCAAATTGTTAAAATCTCCCGCCTAATGGCTTTGCAAGGAGAAGCTTATGCGTATCGGAGTGGTTTTTCCGCAAACTGAAATAGGCAACGACCCCGCGGCAATCAAAGACTACGCCCAGAGCGCCGAGGAACTCGGTTTTTTGCATGTCCTCACTTCCGATCACGTTGTCGGCGCCAACCTCGCCAGTCGTCCCGGCTGGCGTCCCCCTTACACTCATTCAGATCCATTCCATGAACCTCTGGTTCTATTCGGATACTTGGCCGGCTTGACCAAAAAACTTGAGCTTGTCACCGGCATCATTATCCTGCCGCAACGTCAAACTGTTCTAGTGGCGAAGCAGGCAGCGGA
>CAMPKL010000706.1 GCA_946887065.1 uncultured Bryobacterales bacterium | reverse complement strand
ATATCGAAATCGGAATTGCCGACGCTTTGGTCTCGCTTGAATGTGTTGATGATGTTGGCATTGTCGTCGCTGAGCGAACTTGGACCGTCAATCGTGGAAAAAAGATTGCCTTCCGCAGCTGAGCCGTTGTCGATCGAATGCGACCAGGTGTAATTGAAGTCGAAGGTTAAATCCTTCGTGTCCCACATGCGCAGCGCCACAGTCATGCCGTGATAGTTGGAGTAGCCGATATTCTCCCAACTCAACAATGAACTGAATTGCTGGCCGAAGAATGTATGACAGCCGGTGGCGACCATGCAGTTCGGGAATGCCTTTCCGTCGGCAAAGTCGCCGCCGAAGGGGACGATTTGACGATCGAGCTGATCGAGTGTGTCGAGTTCCGATTCCAGTCCCCAATAGTTATTGACGTAGAAGAAGTTAGCTGACGAAGAGCCCGGGATAGCGAAGTTCGCCAGCGCCGGAAACATGTTCTCGAAGAAAGGTTGGATCGGGACCAGGCCCGGGTTCGCGATCACCATCTCGTCCGTCAGACCTTGGTCTTCGAAGAGAGTGCGGTTTGCTTGGAAGGCTGCTGCCAGGGTTTGACCGGAAGCCGGATCCTTGAAAAAGATCAAAGGGCTGGCTGGATCTTGCTGCGCCAGTAAGTTGCGCCCGAGACGGCCAACGTAGCCGATTTCCAGAACCATTCCGCCGGGAAGATCGCGCGAGAAAGTGGCCGTTAGCGGAATCGAGTACGGCGCGGTCAGGTTGGACGCCGTGGCGTATGCCTCGCCCTCGATGGCCCGGTTGACGGGAGGAGTGAAGGGAAAGCCCCCAGGCGGCGCGGCAGGCAGCGCTGGGAATGAGCCGTAATAACGCGGCGCTGTCGAAAAAGTGTAGGTGTTCGGATCGGCCTGCTTCGACTGCACGCCGAAAGTTCCGAACGTGTCCTGCTGAGTCGTCAAGTAGCTGCCAAAGCGATCGTAGAACACGCCGGCGCCGAGGCGCAGGACGCCATTGTCGCCAAATATCGCCTTGAGAACTCCGCTTGGATGCTGCGGATTCCAGGCCAGGCTGAGGCGCGGCGCAAAGTTGTTCTTGTCGGATTCGTACCAATCGGGGCCGCCGTTTACGGGACCGCCCGCTACCCACGTCAGCAGGGCGCTGTCGAGTGAATTCCCTGGAATGCCTAAGTTCATCGCATTGACGCGGTCCGCCATGTACTTCTCCAAGGGAATATTCGTCACCCCCTGTAGGCCTTCGGTCTCATACGGAGGCCGGGAGTATCCGTAGCGCAAACCGTACGTCATGGTCAAGCTCGGAGTAGCGCGCCAGGTGTCAGAAAAGTAGAAGTCATATTCTTCGGTGGCGAAGCGGCGAACCGCTGGAGAGCCCACCGGCAGCACGTTGCCCTTAGCATCGTACTGATAGGTCACGGAGTTTGCGGTAATTGCGCCCGTGATATCGAGCGCCGCCCCCGAGATCGTCCCCAATAGTCCGTCGGCGAGCGCCAGGTTTGTATTGCCGGTGCGCTGCTGCAGGACGGTGGTGATGCCTCGCCGAATGTCGGTTCCGAGACCGCCCAACAAGGCCTGCGACAGTTCGAACTCGGGCCACACTTCGCCCGAAGTGCTGCGGTTATTACGAATGATACGGACATTAGCTCCGAGCTTGAAATTGTGGTTGCCTCGGACCCAGTTGAGGTCATCGGCCAAGTTGTAGACCGGGATGTGACGGGAACTGCTTCGCACGGCGTAGTTCTGAAACTCATCAATGTCGAAGAGGTTGAACTTCGGGCCGTCGGAGCCTGAGATCGCGACGCCCTGCCTGGTGTAGCCGACGCGAACCGTGTTGATCAACGCCGGGGTGAGGACGCCCGTGTAGCTGGCGACGAAGCCGCGGCTGTTATTGAGACTCTTTGAACCGTCGGCGCCCGGATAAGGCGCCAGCGCTTGCTCGTTGTCGGCGGCGTTATCTGCGAGAGTGCCGCGCCAGGCGAGCCGGTGCGCGCCGTTCTTGTCGATGTTGTACTCGAACTTTGCTACGTAGGACTTGTTGTCTATCTGCAACGGGGCGTTGAAGCGAAAGCCGTCAAAGTTCAAGCCGCCGTCGGTTCCCGATGAAGGATCATTCCCTACTGGAAAGGCCTGCAGCAGATCTAGCATCAACGGATTGACGCCCTGTCCTCCGGGATCGGCGGCGGCGAACTCAGCCTGTGACAACTGGTAGACTTGGCCGTCATCCGCGGTGACGCTCAGGATGCCCTGGCGCAGCGCTTGCGAGGGAACGACGCGCTGTTGACTGGCTGATCGCGCATCGCGCCGGCCTTCGTAGTTTAAGAAGAAGAACGCACGGTCTTTGAGAATTGGCCCGCCGACTGAGAAGCCGTACTGGTTGCGGATCAGTTTCTCCCGGTCGACGCCGGCCGCGTTATTGAAGAACGTATTCGCGGCGGTGACCGTATTGCGATGGTATTCGTAGGCGGATCCGTGAAAGTCGTTGGAGCCCGATTTTGTGACCAGTGAAACTTGGCCGCCGGATGAACGCCCGACTTCGGAGTTGCCGCCGCCCGTCGTCACACGAAATTCTTGAACGGAATCCAGGGGCACTGGCAGCACAGAGCCGAAGGG
>CAMPKL010000705.1 GCA_946887065.1 uncultured Bryobacterales bacterium | reverse complement strand
TCTTGATAGTTGATGTACCAGGCGCTGCGAGCCCGGCTGACCGGCTTGAGCATGTGGATATGGACGCCAGGGGTGCCGGCCGGATGGGGTCCGGCAAATTCCGAAACGGAAATCTGGCTGCCTGCCGGCGTCGGCACCGAAGACCCAGGAGCTTTGCAGACGTGCACCGGTCCGTCAATCAACTTGCTCAGTGCTTCGAGGCCGGTAGTAAACGGTGTTGCGTCGCCGGCCAGTACGGCGTCGACCGAGGCCGCCAGCGGGTTCGTGTCCATGGCCGTGACAAAGATGGCGGCGGGCATGTCCGCGGGGTTGGCCACGCGGCCGAACGGGCGGCTGCGCAGCGCTGTCCACAGTCCGGACTCGAGCAGGAGCGCCCGCGCCTGATCGCGGTCCAAGCCGGCGACAGGCTGACCGGTATAGGCGGAAAACGGAATCGACTTCGCTGAACCGTTGCGTTCGGTCTCGTCGAGTTCGATCACGAGCGAGTGAAAAGCCCTCCGGTCGCCGCGATTGACTGCCGCTACCGTGCCGGAGGCGATGGCGGTATAACGCACGCCCGGGGTTTTCTTGTCGTCAAACAGCAACTGGCCGCGTTGGACCTGGTCGCCGGCGCGGACGTACATGGTCGGCTTCATGCCGACATAGTCTTCCGCCAACAGCGCGACCCTGCCGGGTATGGGGGCCGGGCTGATCTTTTGTTCGGGCTGGCCGGAGATCGGCAGATCGAGCCCCTTCTTGATCACGTAGGTACTCATGGATGGATGGCCGCTTTACTTTCCGGCCGCTGTGCATGGGCGACGGCGAGGTCGCCGACGAACGGCTGGAACGACTGCCTATTTGAGTCTTGCAACACCTTATCGTTCAGAATTACCCACTGCGCCGCGGGCGGCGCCCAACAAATGCGAACAGAGCAAAGTTGGGAGGGCTTTGATCGACTCTCGACGACGAATTGCTATGCGTTATGCGGCGATTGGCCAATGAACAGAGCGATTTAAGGCAGTCGTCGGAGCGTCGTAAGAATCATCTTAGCTCTTTGAAGCGCTCCGAGTCAGCATGCGTCTAGGTGTTTTCCCTGCGTCCGTTCCCGCGTTTGCCGCGTTCAGCGGCGCGTGCTTCCGCCAATGCGCGGCCTCAGTCAAAAAAAGCGGCGCAAGGGCCGGAGGTTGAGCCTATAATGTCCACGTGCCCGGGTCGGAAGAACTCCGCGATATCAGCATCGTCGTCAACGGCGAGCCGCGGAGGGTCGAACCCGGAACGACTCTGACAGGTTTACTTGCGAGTCTCGATTTACCGCTGGATAGGGTGGCGGTGGAATACAATCGACGCATTGCGGCCAAGACCGTGTGGGAAGCGACAGAGTTGCTCCCGGGCGATCAGTTAGAAATCGTGCAGTTTGTCGGGGGCGGCTAAGACCGTCGTTTTGTAAGGGTCTAGCGGAGGGTGTTCAGACGTGGATGTCCTGCTGTACAATCGCTAGGTCCTATGGGGCATTGCCCGTGGGAGCCATCGCTTTGAACGAGAAGAATCATCGCCGAGCAGTCAACGGTTACGCCGCTGACACTTACAGCAGCCTCGACGTGTCGAACATGACGGGCGTGAGCCTGCGCCAGCTTCAATGGTGGGATGAACAGGGCGTGGTGTCTCCGGTGCAGCGCGGCCATCGCCGCATGTATCAACTGCACGAGGTGGTTGAGGTTTCGCTCATCACCGAACTGCGGCGCAAGGGCATCTCGTTGCAGAAGATCCGCAGAGTTCTGCGATTCCTCAAGAAGGAATTAGGGCCTCAGTTCCTGGCCGCGGTCCAAGACGGCGGCGAAGTCCATCTGTTGACGGACGGCAAGACGCTGTTCCTCGAAACGGATCACAGCTCCATCGTCGACATTCTTAAAAACGCCGAACAGCCGATCATCGGCGTTTGCATCTCCGATCAAATCGAACGTCTGACGGCGGGAGTCGAGATAAAGAAGCCCGTCCAACCGGAACGGCAAAGCGTCGGCCGTGTCGCTTCGGTCCGAAAATCTCGCGCTTCTTGATTCAGCTCAACGATTTTCGGTTCCGGCGCGTCACACACTATGTGACGCGCTTTACCGTTTCTGCACTATTTTGCCTGTTGTTGACCGCGCCGCTGCTGCCGGCGCAGCAGGCTTCGGTTGGAGAAGTCAGCCGGGCGATCGAACTGCACTACAACCGCCTGGCTACCTTGTCGATCGACTTCAGCCAAACGATGAGTTTCGGCGGGTCCAGCCGGCCGGCGGAGCGCGGGACGGTATTGCTTTACAGGCCCAATCGCATGCGCTGGGACTACAAGGAGCCAAAAGGGAAGGTGCTCGTCGGCGACGGACAACGGCTCTACCAATACAACCCTTACACCAATCAGGTACGGACGATTTTGCTGGATCAGAGCGTTGACTTGCGCGCCCCGCTGTCGTTCCTGCTGGGGCGGCTGGACTTTTCGCGGCAGTTCAAGAACCTGCGGTTCGAGACGATTGACGGCAAGCGCGCGCTGGTGGGCGAGGGACGCACCGGAGAGGAATGGTACACGACGGTTGTGTTCTCCTGCGAACCCGCGCAAGACTCGGGTGTGACGTCGATCGGGGCCCACGGACGGGAG
>CAMPKL010000704.1 GCA_946887065.1 uncultured Bryobacterales bacterium | reverse complement strand
GATGCGCTTGCCGCCCTTGCCGCCGAGGACTAGCGGCAACTGGTGCGGGCTATGGCGATCGCCGTCGCTAATAGCCGATCCGAACAGGATCATCGAGTTGTCGAGGACCGTCGAGTCTCCCTCTTGCATGCCGGCGAGTTTCTCAAGCAGATAGGCGTACTGCGCCGCGTGCCAGCGCGTGATCAGGTAGTATTGCTCCAACTTCGTCTCGTCCTTGCCGTGGTGCGAAACGTCGTGATGGCCTGCGCTGACGCCTTCAAGCCAACGGAAGTTCACGTTGCTGACTGAATTGCCGAACATGAAGGTGCTGATGCGCGTGGTGTCGCTTTGGAAGGCGACGGCGATCATGTCGAGCATTAGGCGCACGTGCTCTTCATGCGTGGTCGGATGATCGGTCGGGGCGGCCGCAGGGTCGATCGCGACGCGCGGCTTCCACGGGCGTTGCTGCCCGCTGTTGGCGCGGTCGACGCGCTCTTCGAGCGAGCGCATCACCGACAGATATTCGTCGAGCCGGACTTGGTCCGCCGAGCCCACTTCTTTGCGCAGCTTGTTGGCGTCGTCCAGTACGCGGTCGAGCAACAAGGCGTCCATTTTGGCTTCGTTGCCTTGCGGGCCCGAGGCGGCACGGAACAGCCGCTCATAAACCGACCGCGGATTCAGTTCGCGGGCCAGCGGGGTGGTCGGCGTGCTCCACGAAATATGCGAGCCGTAGATGCGCGTGTAGCCCACGGCGGCGTCGTTGCCGACCGCGACCGGCGTAATGCCGAGCTCGAGCGAAGGCAGCGGCGTCTGGTCGCCGGCGCGCTTGGCCGCAAGCTGATCCATCGAAACTTCATTGCGGATGTCCGCGCCTTGGGTCTTCTTGATGCGCGCGCAAGTCAGAATGGCGGCTTCTTTGACGTAGTGGCCGTCGCCGTCCTTGGACTGCTCGTTCCACAGGTTGCTGAGTACGGTAACTGAGTCCTTGACCTTGGCCAGCGGCTCAAGCGTCGGCGACAGTTGAAAGTCGCGCCCCGTGCCGATCGGCTTCCACTTATCGACGTTGACGCCGTTCGGCACATACAGCATCGCCATGCGCACCGGCCCCTTGTCCTGTTCCGGCGCCGCAACTGCCATTGCCTCCAGCCAGGGGAGGCCGAGTGCCGCGCCCGCGCCTCGCAGCAGCGTTCTGCGCGAAAGGTTTTGCTTGCGAAGAATGTTCATGGCGTTGCCTCCGGGGCCGAACCTTGCTGATAGAGGAAGGGCGTACTCAGCGCGACTTCCTCGATTAGTGTAAGGGCAGAATAATCGTTTTGCTTCACTTTGGCGACAATTTCGTCGACCGTGCAGGAGTCGCGCAGGGTCAGGCCGCGCCCCAGCGCGTAGCCCAGCATCTTGCGCGTTAGGTTGCGGATGAACAGATCTTTGCGCTCCAACAGGGCCTCGCGGATGCCCTCGGGTCCGTGGAAAGCGGTCCCGTCGGCAAGTTGCGCGGAGGGATCCAGGTCCGTGCCCCCTTGGTTGTCGCGCCAACGCCCGAGCGAGTCGTAGTTTTCCAGAGCGAAGCCGAGTGGATCAATCCGGGCGTGGCAGCTGGCGCAGACGGGATTTTCGCGGTGCTGGGTAAGCAGTTCGCGGACCGTGCTGGGCCTGGTGCGCTTCGTCTGTTCGAGCGCCGGTACGTCCGGCGGCGGGGGCGGCGGCGGCGTGCCCAGGATCGAGTCCAGCACCCAGGCGCCGCGCAGCACGGGGCTTGTCCGATAGGGATAAGACGACACGGCAAGCACGGCAGGCATGCCCAATAAACCGCCCCGGTTCGAGTTCGGCGGCAACTCTATCCAGCGCGGGTCCTTCGACTGCTGCAACTCAAACGTCAGGCCGAAGTGCTCCGCGAGCGTGCCCGTGATGATGGTCGAGTCCGAGTCGAGGAAGCTCAGCAGCGACAGGTTCTCCTGGAACACGTGGCGGAAGAAGAAGACGGGCTGCAGCCGGATGTCGGAGCGCAGTTCTTCGTCAACCTGGTAACTGGGGAAAAGTTCCGCGTCCGGCGCCTTGTCGCCTTCCAGTTCGCGTGTGCGCAGCCATTGCTCGACGAAGCGCTCAGCGAAGATCAGCGCGCGGTCATTGCGCAACATGACCTGGATGAGCGGCTTGACGACCTCCGGATCGTGCAGACGTCCCTTGGCGGCGATGTCCATCAGCAGTTCATCGGGCATGCCGCCCCACAAGAAATAAGAAAGCCGATTGGCGATCGAGTACTGGTCGAGCAATTGCTCTTCGCCGCTGCTGTTGGGCGGCTCGTAATGGAACAGGAACCGGGGGGAAACGAGCACGCTGCGGATCGCGAACAGAATCGCCGGCTCGAAGTCGTTGCCCTGCTTCACTGCGGCCTGGAACAACTCCACGTACGACTCGACCTCGCTCGGCTCCACGGGCCGGCGGTAGGCCCGCGGCAAGAACGAGGCAAGGATTTCCCGGGCTGCCTGTTCGGGAGACTTGCCCGGACCCGGTTCGGCGACGAAGATCCTCTGACGCGATTTGAACTCTTTGGAGGCGAAATCAACGGTCAGCTTGGCGACTTCGATGTATTTTTCCGAGTGCAGAGGCGACAGGAACAGGGTCTCAGCGGCATTGTC
>CAMPKL010000703.1 GCA_946887065.1 uncultured Bryobacterales bacterium | reverse complement strand
TTGGGGAGTGACCTATACGCTTATCATCCTCGTCGTCGGTTCCCTCGTCGGCGCGGTCTTTGGCACCGCTCTCGTGCTTCTAGGAGGCAAGAAGTGGAGCCATGAGATGCCCTACGGAAGCTACCTCGGAGCGGCGGCGATTCTGGTGACTTTTTGGGGCGAAGACTTGATTGGCTGGTACTGGACTGCGGTCACCAGCGCGGCGGCGACCCCATGACTCTTGCGGAATTAGCGGAACGCCTCGGCTGCAAACTAATCGGCGACGGCGATTGGCAGGTCGAGGGCGTCGCTGGAATCGAGGCGGCAACGTCCAAGCAGATCACCTTCCTGTCGAACCCGCGCTACGCCTCACTAGTCGCCACAACCGGCGCGGGGGCCATCATCGTCGGCCACGAATTGGCGGGCGCGGCGCCGGCGCAGCTTGTCTCATCGAACCCTTATCTCGACTTCGCCCGGGCCCTCGAGATTTTCTACCAGGCGCCGGCCGTTGCAGCGGGCGTCCATGCGACGGCAGTCGTTGCCGGGAGCGCCCGGATCGGCCGGAACGCCTCCATCGGCGCCTACTCGGTGATCGGCGAGGACGTCGTCATAGGCGACAACGCCGTGATCCATCCCCACGTGACCATCTATCCGGGAGTCAGCATCGGCGATCACTTCGTCGCACATGCGCAGTCGGTGGTTCGCGAGTTTTGCCGCATCGGCAACCGCGTCGTTTTGCAGAACGGCGCTCACGTCGGAACCGACGGCTACGGTTTCGCGCGCCGCGCGGATGGATCGCACCACAAGATTCCTCAGGCCGGCATCGTGGTGCTCGAAGACGACGTGGAGATCCAGGCCGGAACCTGCATCGATCGCGCGGCCGTAGGGGAAACCAGAATCCGCCGCGGCGCCAAGATCGACAACCTAGTTCAAGTGGGGCACGCAGTAGAGATCGGCGAGGACAACTTAATCTGCGCGCAAGTCGGCATCGCCGGCTCGACCACTTTAGGCAAGAACTGCATCCTGGCCGGCCAGGTCGGCGTGATCAATCATTTGACAATCGGCGACGGCGTGCTCATCACGGCGCAAACCGGAGTGGGTCACGACATCGAGTCGGGCCGAAAAATTTCAGGATCGCCGGAACTGGACAATAGCCGATGGCTGCGCTGTACGGCGGTTTATAACCGTTTGCCCGAACTCGATCGCGACGTTCGGCGACTGAAGAAGAAACTCGATCCTTAGCCGGAGCCCGATGGCACGATCGTCCTAAACTGGGGGACGCGTAAGCGGCGCCGCATGGGACTCTCCGAACCGACAACCGCGCTGACCGATCTTCTCCTGGCGCTATTGGCGTTGGGCTTTTCGCTCCAGTTGCTTCCCTATGCGCGACGGCTGCGCCAAGAGTCTATCCGTGATTGGGGTATCGCCTTCGGCGCTCTGTCGGTCGGCGCTCTGGCCGGCGGCATCTCTCACGGATTCGCTACGCAACTCAGCGCAACGGCCCACGCGGTCGTTTGGCGATTCACACTCTACTCGATCGGTTTCCCATCGTACTACATGGTTGCCGGGACAGCACGGGCGGCGATGCGGCGCCGGCTCGGGAATTGGTTGATCGTCGTCGCCGCGGTGAAGCTTGCCGGCTATCTCTACTGGACGACGATCCGGCCTGAGTTCAGCCTGGCGGTCTACGACTACGTGCCCAACATGCTTGCTGTGCTGGTCATGGGCGTGATGTTGAAAAAGCGGCGGCGCGATCCCGCCGGATTTTGGCTGGCTGCCGGAGTCGTCGTTTCGTTTTTCGCCGCTGCGGTTCAACAAAGCGGTCTGACGCTGGCCGAGAACTTCAACCACAACGATCTGTATCACGTGATCCAGATGGTCGCGTTGGTGCTGTTCTACCGCGGGGCCTCTCGGCTCCAAGATGTGCGTTAGGCGGGTAAAGTCTCAGCGACCGGCGACGGCGAGTCTTCCTCTCCGGCAATCTGAACGGGTCGATTTGCTGGGCGCCCGTTCGGGCCCAGAATGAGGCCCTTGAATTCGGCGTCGTGCTTGAGTTCGGCAAGCGTGATGTCGGCGCGTAAAAGTTGACTAAAACTTTTCGGGTCAAGCGGTTTGCTGGCCACGAAGCCCTGGATGCTGTCGCAGCCTTCATCCTTGAGGAACTGCAGCTGTTCGTGCGACTCAACGCCCTCGGCGGTGACTGCCAGACCCAGATTATGAGCGAGGCTGATCAGCCCGCGGAGTACGGCGTCGGATTTGTCGTTCATCGTGATGCCGGTCACGAAGGAGCGGTCAATCTTGAGGGATTCAAAGTCGAACTGGCTCAAATAGCTCAACGACGAATACCCCGTGCCGAAATCGTCTATCGATACATGGATGCCTGATTTGCGCAGGTGCGCCAGCGTCTTTTGAGCTTCATCCAGACCTTCCATCAAGGCGGTCTCTGTTAATTCCAACTCCAGCATGTCTGGTTTGAGATGGAAGTCGCGAAGACTGCGCTCGACGATTTGAATGAAGCGGCCGCCTTGCAGTTGCTTAGCCGACAGATTCACGGCCATCTTAATCGGCCTGAGACCGGCCTCAAGCCAGGCCGCGCTCTGCGCGCTGCCTGTCGGCAGGGCCCACTCGCCGATGTTCGCGTTCAGC
>CAMPKL010000702.1 GCA_946887065.1 uncultured Bryobacterales bacterium | reverse complement strand
GTCTGTTCGTAGCGTTTGCGCTCGCTGATGTCCCTGGCGATCGTCGATATGCCCGTCACCGCTCCCGTCTTGTCCTTGATGGCGGACATCGTCAGTGAGACCAACGCCGTCGATCCGTCCTTGCGCAAGCGCATGGAGTCGAAGTGACCGATCTGCTTGCCCTCCTGAATTTGGCGAATGATCGCGGCTCGCTCCGACCCCTTGTCGGGCGGAGTGATCAGAGAGACGTGACGGCCGATCGCTTCTTCCGCCGTGTACCCGAAAATCTGTTCGGCGCCCTCGTTCCAGCTTTGGATTACCCCATCCAGCGACTTGGAGATGATCGCGTCGTGCGACGACTGCACGATGGCGGCCAGCCGCCCTTCGGCCGTACGGCCGCGGGCCAACTCCCGTTCTTTCGCCCGCCGGTCGGTCACGTCGCGGAAGACGATAACGCAGCCGATAATCTCGCCTTCGCCGGAACGGATCGGAGCGACGCTGTCTTCAATCGGATGTTCGGAACCGTCCTTGGCGACCAGAAGGGCGCTGCGAGAGGCCCCGGTCGACTTGCGCCGCATGATCCTCTCCGCCCGGTTCTCGATCGGTTTCCTCGTTCGTTCGTCGATGATCGGGAAGATCGCTTCCAACGGTTGGCCGACCGCCTCTTCATGACTCCAACCCGTCAGCTGCTCAGCCATCGAATTGACGTTGGTCACGCAACCCTTGGTGTCTGTTGTAATAACCGCCTCGCCAATACTCGCCAGAGTGACGCGCAACAGTTCCGCCTGCTCGGCGATGGTGCGCTCTTCGCGCAGGACGCCCCGGCCGACGATGAAGATTGTACCGAGGGCCATCAAAGCAGCTAGAGCAAGCACCACGAGGCCGTAACGGAAGAGGTCATTTAACTGGGCCAGAGCGCTGCCGCGGACGGAGGAGAAGGCGGCGGCGGAATCCGGCTGCATCTGATACCGGACAAGTTCCTCTAATTTGGAATGGAGCCGATAGAAAGCCTCCGTTCGGCCGCCGCTCGGGCTGTCTCCCCGCACGATCGCTTGCCCGGATTCCTGCAGAGTCGGCCATATGGAATGGAACTCTGCCGCTAAGTCTTTTTGACGGTCGGTCAAAGCCAGCCGGTCATAGGTAGCGATACCCTCGTCGACCCTTTTGGCCTGCTCGACGGTCGCTTGAAGCGCCGCCTGATCGCCGGAGAGACTCGCATCCACGATCGAAGCATAGGCCGCCAACGCGACCTCCAACTGGTTGGTCGTTTCATCGCGGAGCAGCGCATTGCTGTTCAGGGTGGCTTGCTCGTTGATGGAGTCCAAGCGGATGACGATGAACAGCAGTGAGAGCACCAGCATGGCGCTCAGCCCGCCGAAGCCCAACCACAGTTTGCGGGATGTGCTTGAGACCGCCACAGCTCTCAGGTGTCTAGCGCGCTCCCACCGCGACTAGCAATCTCCCATTCTAGGTTGGGATCGGATTTCGCGGTAGCGGAAACGGGTCCTGTCGAGCTTTCCCGCAGCGAGCCTCCCCGCCGAGTCGGCCCGGCGAGCCGGAAACCCTCAGCCGATCTTCTGCGCCAGCTCGACGATGATCCCCTCCGGGCCGCGGACGTAGCACAGCCGATAGCTGTCTTCGTACCGCTCCACCTCCCCCACAAGTTCCGCGCCGCGCCCTCGCAAGCCCGCGACCACGGCGTCGATATCGTCGACCGCAAATGCGAGGTGGCGGATTCCGGGAGTGTTGGCCGGCGCTTGCCGGTCGCCGCCCCCGCCTGCCGGGGCATGATACTTCGTCAACTCCAGCCGTCCGTTGCCGTCCGGCGTCTCCATCATGGCGATATCCATCCGGACCCCCTTGAGCCCCACAATTCGGTCCACCCAACCACCCTCGACCGGCCCTTCGCCCTGCAGCTTGAGCCCGAGCTCGACAAAAAAAGCCGTTGCGGCCGCCAAATCGTCCACCACGATGCCCACGTGCTCCATCCGTTGAATCGCCATGCGCTCGATGGTATCACTCGATGCTTTCGCCCTCCGGCGACGTATTCGCCAGTAGCCGGCGGGTCAGCGTCGCCGAAACGCTTAGGACAAATTGCGCCTCTACGAACGGGTACAGGTCTCGCCCCGCCTCGCAGCCGCTAACTGATAGGATCTGGAAGGGCAACGCTACCCCATGCTGGTGAACACGGGCGGCAGCGTCATGATGGACGTCATGCGCATCGTCCATGGTATTTCTCGGCGAGAGCGCAGGACGGACTAGGAGGTCCTATCGATCTCTGTCCGCGAGAAGAAGCCGAAAATGTCGACTGAAGAGGCCCACCGTCACGACCCCAATCGCCAATTGCGGGATGTTGTTGCGCTCGCGGTGCTGCCGGCTATGTGGGCGGAAGCGGATCCGATCCGCATCGCCGAGAGTTTAGCCGGCGCGCTGTTTGAAAATCTTGGCGCCGATCTCGTCTACGTTTCTTTAATGCCCGGCGTCGGTTGCGCGCCCATATCGGTTGCGCAAACTGAACGACACGTCACCCAGCCGGAGATCTCCCAGCACTTCGGGCCGCGGATTCTAGAGTGGAGCCTCGCCCGAGCCCCGGATGAGCTGATGCTCCTGCCAAACCCGAAGGGCTCCGGCACGCTCCGAATTTCAGCG
>CAMPKL010000701.1 GCA_946887065.1 uncultured Bryobacterales bacterium | reverse complement strand
CGCCGCGGAGTCATGATAGTAAGCCGAAATCCCCAGAATGTTCATCGGCAGACTCTCGACTCCGCAGGCCTTGCCGCGATCCGCGCTGAATCCGTCGCGGCCAGCGCCAGGGGCTAACGCGCGGCGTAGAGCCAGCGTAACACGGACATTTTCTAAACAGGAAAAGCCGCCGGGCCCTCGCCGCTCTGATCGAAACAGGCAAGCGTGCACACGATGATGCCGATGCCTAGACTATGATGGTTGTCGGTTCAAGCGTTGACGCCGAGCTCGTTCAATCCCGTGCTAAGCTGCTCTGACGGCTGTCTTGATGGTCCCTCGGATAATGTCGAGCGCTGGTCTCAAGCGGAACGACGCGGTTAGGTCAGCACAACCACAGCGAGGAGGGATTATATGGGCGGCTTCGTCAGCGCGCGGGAGGTACAACGTCAGGAATTGGATTGGGGCACGCTTGCCTGGTTCAGCAGCCCTACGTCGTCAGGCTCGGAGAACTTGGTGGTATTGGAAGTTACGCTGCTCCCCGGGTGCGGGCATGACTTTCATCAGCACCCGCGGCAGGATGAGTCGATCTACGTGATCGAAGGGCAGGTTGAACAATGGGTCGATCGCGATCGGCGCGTGCTTGAGCAGGGAGACTCGGCGTTTATCAACTCGGGAGTGGTCCACGCTTCGTTCAACATAAGCCCACAACCCGCCAAGCTCCTTGCCATCCTTGGGCCCTGCGTCGGTCCCGAGGGCTACGAATTGCTTGACATGTCCGCCGAGGCGCCGTGGGCGACCTTGAGGCCGGCCTCGCCTAAACGTGGATCGTCTTAGACGGCGCGCCCGCCGACTGGCTGATTGCTTTGACGAGCAGTTCGGTGCACGTGGAGACGTTGTCGGTTCCCACAGATCCCACGGTGAATCTGATCACGTCGTGGTGTCCCGGCGAAAGATAGAAGACTTCTCCCGGCGCAGCTATCACACCGAGTGCGGCGGCCCGTTCGATAACCTCGATGGCGTCAATTCCTGTCGGAAGATGAATCCAAAGGTTGACCCCGTCGCGCGCCGGCCAGACGTCGACCCCTGAAGGAGCAGTAGCCGTCAGTACCTCAACTGCGCGCTCGCGCCGAACTCGGTACGTCTGTCGCGCTCTGTTGAGCCACGGATCCAACTCCGAGTCCTGAAGGACGCCGGCCAGGACTTTCTGCAGTAGACGCGAACTCCACCCGTCAGCGTCGCTCTTCGCTTCCTGAAGCAGCGCCTTGAGCGGTGGTCTCGCGGCCGCAATGCACAAACGCAAGTCTGGGGCGATGGCCTTCGAAAACGAACGTAGGTAGATTACCCGTTCCTCGAGGCGCGTATCGGCCAGCAGGGAGCCCCCTCCAGCTTCCGACACTTCGCCAAAGTGATCGTCCTCAACGACGACTACGCCTGGGTGCCGGTGAAGCAAGTCGCCGAGGGCTCGCAAGCGTTGAGGCGTCCAAGAGCAGCCGGTTGGATTCTGGGCGCGTGGAGTGAACAGAACCGCGTTGGCGCCGGCCTGCAACGCAGACTCAAGGGACTCGAGGGATCCGCCATCCTCGTTCATTTCGAATCCGACCATGCGGACACTGGCCCTGTCCCAGGTGTCAAACATCGTGCTATAGCCTGGTTGCTCTACCGCGAGAACCGCTTCTCCGTGGTTATGCAAACGGCGCACGACTTCTACCGCTAGACCGATCAGTTGCTGGGCCGACGTTCCGATGGTGAGATCAGCCGCGTTAGCCGGTATGCCGTCTCTACCAAGCCGGGCGGGCAATATCGCACTCAGTTCCTCGATGGGGTCGGCGGTTTGGTATTGCAAGGCCTGCCCGTCGAGGGAGTCGCACGCCGTCCTCCAGTGCCTCTTGATTAGCTTGATAGGCAATAGCGACCCGTCGGGACCGCCGTAGCTGCAATTAGCCGCCTCTGGATATGCGGATCGCAACCTGTCCACTAGATTGGCTAGCGTTCGCCTGCGCCAGGGACTCTTGCGTTGAGGACGGCGGTTTCCGCCCACCGTTGCAGCGCTCAAGCGCTTGCCGACTACTTCTTCTCGCCGTTCGCCGACGAAAGTACCGCGACCGATCTCACCCCTCGTCCATCCTTTCTGCGTCAAGAATTTGTACGCGGCCGTAGCGGTCTTCAAACTGACGTTCAACTCCGAAGCTAGACTGCGCACGGTAGGAAGCCGGTCGTTGGGCCGTAGTTCGCCGGTCTCGATGGCCCGGCAGAAGGCGGCTGCAATCTGCTCGTAACGTGGTGCGGCCCCCTCTGTCATTAGCTCCGGTATAGCAACTCGACGATTCATTGTACTTGTATTGTATTCCTCTATATCGACCGGTCTGTAATTGTTTCGCCGTCGCCGTTACTTCTGAAAAACTGACGTAAAGCCATTGACACTAGGCAAAGGTTGCCCTAGCCTAATAGCCGCCATCTGGTGTTGTTTACGAAACAATAGGAATACAATGCGCAGTTTGAGCTTCCGTAGAGTGGTCGAGCTAGAGCACATTGTACCCCTATTAACCCCGGCTCGGCTCTCGCTGAGGCGTGACGCCAGGCGCCGAGGAGGAGGGATATGAAGACGGTGGGGGCGGCAGGGGCGTTGGACACGAAGGGGCGGGACTACGAGTAT
>CAMPKL010000700.1 GCA_946887065.1 uncultured Bryobacterales bacterium | reverse complement strand
TCCTAGACCTTTGGATAGAGGCTGAGAGGGAAGTGCGCCACGAAATGATCGAACTGTTTACCAGCGAACTCAACGAACCAACGGAGGCAATTTGGCAGCGAATAACGAAGTGAAGTGTGCGGTAACTCCGTGCCCAAACATGGCCCGCGCCGGCAAGCGTACCTGTAGCCCAGGATGCGCCCAACTGTGGCGCGAGGTCTACAGATATCAGGTTGACCGAGAGCGCACAAATCAGAACCAAGCTAGAACCATTCTGAAGCACCCAGAGAAGTACAAGAAGTCACGTCGAGATTGGGCCGAACGGGTTCTAGGAGTTGAAGTCCCTTCCCCGTAGTGCTAGAATCAGGGGGACAGTTAACGAGCGAAAGGGAATCCAGAATGTCCAAGTTGACCGACGCCTTTAGAGGTATTCGAGTATTCAATGATTGGGATTTTGCCCAAGGCCACGTCTTCATTTCCTATACTGGGCAAAGCGATTACCGTTCTATGCAAACGCCTCAGTGGCAAATCACCAAAGGCCGAGAACGGACTGACGACAATCCGAAGGGTCCGTGGTACGACTACGGAAAGAAAACATTTGTAGTTTGGGGACGCGAAGACAAGCCCGTTAAATTGGAGGAAGCCAAAGCCTACGCCTCCGAAAAATACGGGATCAAGGAATGGGCCAAAACCCCCTACGGTTCATGGATGGATGCCGAATTCGTCAAGGCCCGCACAAAGGAACTCGGGCAGGCACTAGCCGACGCTAAGGGAGTAACAGCATGATCCTCAAACCCTGTCGCGGAGGATGCGGCACAGACCTACTAGCCCCCGATGCGCCTTTTCAGATGTTCGGAGTTTGCGCCGATTGCTTGGCGGCTTCTGGGTTGCCAGACCCCCAAGCCCTCTGGCAGGCAGTCAAGGAACAGCGGGCAACCAAAGGACTCGATACCGTCAACGAATCGGAACTCGCGGACGAGGAAGCCGGCTATCGCAACGTGGTAGTTGGGGGAGCGGAGACTATCGGGGAGATTGAAGGGAAATACGTTCATGGGTAATTGGAGAACGGTTCACGTTACTGGTACTTGCGCCGCCGCTGAAGTGCCTACACTCCGCGACGCCCTTGCAGCCAAGAATTCAGCGGGCGATTACGTCTATGACAAATGGGGACCACTCGCAATCAGTGAGGGTCTGTGTGCCCTAGGCGACTGGCCTGCCGAACGAATATCCCGAACAGGGAATCTCTTCGAACGGGACTATTCCCCCGAAGACGTTGCAGATCATCTGCGGAAAGTCTGCCACTTGGCCCCAAGCCTATCGCTGAAGGTTGAATGCGGCGGCGAGTGGGAGTCAGAAGACATTGTTGCAGTCGTTATCTGTGAAGCGGGAGAGGTACGCGTTGAACCTGCAACGGGACGCCTGCCATTGATCCCACCCGAGCAGATGATGGGCAATCTACTGAAAGCCCTAGAACGCTAGCCCAGAGGATCAACGGATAAGTCGGGCCACAACACATCAACGGCATGGTCCCGATCTTCCTCACGGACGTAGCCATGATGGTCTGCCATGTTCTCGCCGTTGGAAGTGTGCCGAACGCGCCAGTAGTAGCGCCTTCCGAGGATGCCCTTGCGGGAGTAGGTTTCCACTTTCAGGGGACGATTTCCAAGGATCTCGTTTATCGGGGCGGTTGGGGAGATTGCCCCTCCGACTGGTTCGTCGGGAGTGTGGTGGATCATCATTTCTGCCTCCGTTCGGTTCCATCCCATGCAGGATAGGACTTGATTCGATGCTCGAAATATCGCTGACCGATTGACAGGGTGGTTGTGCCGGCCAGGAAGAACCAGAGAATGCCGTACAGAACCCAGCCGGTTGGTGAGTCGGGATGATTGCCGGGGTTGGAAAAGAGGAATACCGCCAGCGCCAAAGCATTGAGGCTCAAACAAAAGCCAAAGAGAATCGCCTGCCAGTAGAAGCGATAACGGGCCGTAAAGGCTCCTAAGCCGTTTGTGGGGCGTTTGCGATACCAAGTCCGGGCTGCGCTCACAAGGTTCCCCAAGCAGACTACAAGGGCTATAGGGGCGATCAGAGTAAAGGTGGCGAACAGCACTCTAAACACGCTTGGCCTCACTTTGAATTAGCCTGATGTAACGCTCGATCTCAGCATCGACTCGGCGTTGTTCTTCCCTCATTTTGTCCAAGAGGGATAGTTGAGGCTCGGCGGCTTCCTTAACCTGCCGTTTGGCCGATTCGGTCGGATCGTGCGAGCGCCATCTCATGACTGCTCCCTTGCCTTCTGAGCAATCATATCCGCCAGGGTAGCCAACTGCTTAGTTGATTGCATCTGCTCCCTGCTGAAGCCCACGGATTCCTTGAACAGTCGCTCCCATTCATCCCCGCGGGCGCGCTCTCTCTTTAGTGCCCTACCCGGTGCGACCCATTCCTTAACGAACCCAAAGGCCAGCACAACGGCAATCAGCATCAACAGAGCAACGGCAAGTCCGAATTGTTCCGCTGCACTCAAGAACAGTTCGGAGGCTTCCATTAGGGGATTGGTGCGAGAATCGGGGTCAGAATCACTTGGGCAAGGGCGGCGGCTTCAACGCTGTAAATGGTGTCTTGCGCGGTGCCTCCGAGATCGCCAGTAAAGGGGTTCAAA
>CAMPKL010000699.1 GCA_946887065.1 uncultured Bryobacterales bacterium | reverse complement strand
TGAAGGAACTGGCGGCACAGACCGGCATCAGCGTTTCGCAGTTGAGTTCGATCGAGCGCGGGGCGCATATGCCGAGCATCGACAGCTTGCTGCTTTTGTGCGAATCGCTGGGAACGAAGCCCTCCGCTTTGCTTGCGGCGATCGAGTTCTAGGGCCAGACGCGATCGAGGGAAGCGGCAAGCCGCACCGCGGCCTTAGCCAGTTGCTCCTCGGCGGCTTGCGTGGCGGTGGCGACGTATTCGGCATTAAGCGTGCGAGGCGAGCCGGCGGGCAAGGACCCATAGGCAAGGCGAACGGCCACCAGGTGGGTATCCCAGGTCCAATCTTTCAACGTGCCGGCTTGCCAATCGCGCAGGTTGCCCGGAGTGATGCGGCGGCGGATGCGGTCGGCGAGTTCCTCTGTCGAGACGCCGTCGAAGAGATGTTCGTCCCAGAATTTGCTGAGAGGCATCTCCCGGCCTTGGTAGACGACGAGCGGATCGCTCACGCCGTCGCCGGGAGGGTAGCCGGCGTTGAGAGGCTGGTGGAGATCGCCGACCAAGTGCACGAGAAATTTGAGGTACTCGGAGACGTCGGCGCGCGGCTTGTGGGCCAAGCGGACAATGCCCTCGGCTTCACGGATTTTGACGGTGACGCAATCGCCTAAAGGACAGTCCCGATTGAGATCGACTCCGGTGGCGTCGGGCGGCAGCGTAATGGAGTGCCAGGCCTCGGTCTCGGGCCGCTCTTGGAAGAGCGATTGCGCCCAATAGGAAATATCTTCGAGCGTTTGTCCGGTAGGGACGTAGTATCGATAGCGCTTGAGAGCGTTTTCGGCAAGATGTTCCTCGGCGATGCGCGCGATGGCGCGATGGGAGGTCTCATCCCAGGCCGGGGAGGGGGTGGGCAGCAGGAAGGACAGGGCAACGAGGCCGAGCAATGCTCGCAAAGGCATAACTTAAGATACTAGGCGGAGCGGCGTCGGCGCTGACCGTGCTGCGAAGAGGTACCCCGATAAATGACCGCAGCAGAACTCGCCCAGTTGCTTGAAGCTCAGGTGGAAGGCGACGGCTCCGTCGTGCTGAGCGGCGGCGCCACGCTGGAATCGGCCGGCCCGGAGGACCTTGTATTCGTCGAATCACGAGCGGCAATCGCGGAAATGAGAGCGACGGCAGCGGGCTGTTTGCTGATCAGAACCGACGGCGAGGCGCCGACGGGGAAGACGGTGATTCGCGTCAAGCAGCCGCGCAACGCCTTTGCCAAGGCGATGCGGGCGTTGTTGCCGGACATGCGCCCCTCTGCGGGAATCCACGCCACAGCGATGGTTGCTAAGTCGGCCGTTGTCGGCGAGGGCGCTTCGATTGGGCCGTACGTGGTGCTTGAAGAAGGCGTGCGGGTCGGCGCGGGCGCGATTGTTGAAGCGGGAAGCTATGTTGGGCGCGATTCGATAATCGGCGAAGGATGCAGGATCTACGCGAACGTAACGATTTACGCCGGCGTCGAGATCGGGGCCAGGACGATTTTGCATTCGGGTTGCGTGATCGGGGCCGACGGCTTTGGGTTTGTGTTGGAGAACGGCCGGTACGAGAAGTTTCCTCAAATCGGCGGCGTCAAGATTGGGGCGGATGTGGAGCTTGGCGCCAACTCTTGCGTGGACCGCGGCGCATTGGGCGACACGGTGATCGACGATGGCGCGAAGATCGATAACTTGGTGCATATTGGGCACAACTGCCGGATCGGCAAGCACGTGGTGATGGCCGCGCAGTGCGGGCTGTCTGGCGGAGTGCGGATGGACGACTACGTGACGGCAGGCGGTCAGGCGGGACTTGGGGAGAAGGCGCATATCGGAGCGCAGGCGGTGTTGGGCGGTCAATGCGGCGTGTTGCCGAACAAGACGGTCGAGGGCGGCAAAGCGTATTGGGGAACGCCCGCCCGGCCCCATCGCGAATATTTGAAGAAGCTGGCGTTGATCGACAAGCTGCCGGAGATTCTGACGGAACTGGCGGAGTTGCGGGCGCTGGTCACGGAAGCGGAACGATGAAGATCGTTGTCGTTGGCGGGCAGAGCCGCGATGTCGGAAAAACGTCGCTGGCGTGCGGCGTGATCGCGGGGTTGCCCGAGCGCAATTGGACGGCGGTGAAGATCACGCAGTTCGGTCATGGGTTCTGCGCGAGGGACGGGAAGACGTGCGATTGCTCGGCGGGGAGCCCGGAGCACCCGTACGCGCTGAGCCGTGAGCTCAACGCTGACGGCGAGACTGATACGGCGAGGATGTTGCGGGCCGGGGCGCGGGAGGTCTACTGGCTGCGCGTGCTGCAAGGACGGTTGAAAGAGGCGCTGCCGTTGGCGGCGGATCGTTGGGGCTCTGACGCCAACGTGTTAATCGAGTCGAATAGCGTGCTCGACTATCTCGAGGCCGACGTCTATTTGCCTGTAATCGATGCATCGGTCGAGGATTACAAGCCGAGCGCGTTGCGCTTGCTGCCGCGCGCGGACGCGCTAGCCGTTGTCGGGGATCAAGGGAATGAGCGGACGGCGCCGAAGGGCGGGCCGCGCCGCTTTGCCATCGCACCGCCGGAGTATTGCTCGCCTGAAATCGTGGCGTTCGTGCGGGATCGTTTGGCGGGCTAGGCGCCGGCGACGACGCGCTTATACAC
>CAMPKL010000698.1 GCA_946887065.1 uncultured Bryobacterales bacterium | reverse complement strand
CACTGGAGTCGCCTGCATCGTAGCGAGTGGCCGCCAGCGCGGCGAGTTGACCGCCGGCAGAAAACCCCATGACGCCAATGCGATCCGGGTCAATATCCCATTCCTGGGCGCGACTGCGGACTAGCCGGATGGCGCGCTGCGTATCCATCAGACCATGCACTTCTACCTCGTAAGGCGAGTCGGTTTCGCGTCCAAGCCGATATCGCAGAGCAAAACCGGCAATGCCGTGATCTGCCAGCCATTTGCCGACGTTGTCGCCTTCGATATCCATAGCCAGAAACCGATGACCACCACCGGGGGCGATGATCACCGCCGCACCCGTAGCGATCTCCTTCGACGGCAGGTAGGCCGTGATGGACGGCTTGTGAATACTGGAAACCTTGACGTAATTCTGACCCTCCTTCGGCGGTTCAACCTTTTCCGGGGCGGTCTGACCTTCGGAGCCAGGAGCGCCGCCGGGCCATAGTAAAATCACCTGTGAATCGACCGCTGAGTGAGCGGCGACAGGCAACAGGAAGAGCATGAGCAGCGCGACTTGTGTGATTCTTGTTTTTTTCATGTTGGTATTACCGGTCTATCGACGGCAGTCGCTGCAAGTTGGGCTTCCTTCTTGGCCTTTCTGGCGCAGGAAGTGATACTCTCATCTTCACTCTTGTCCAAATTAGCTTTGTGGAAAGCTGACTTGGACAGCACACTGCGCCCGGTCTGATGAGCAGAGCGGGCCGTCGGGCCACGGACCCCTTCCAGGCGGGCCTTTGGAGCGCCTTTGGCGGTTAGCAGGGGGTCGATTGACCCGCCTCGACATTTTGGACAGCATCTGGAGCCACCGGGAACCTGGTTTTCGCGTCGTCCCCCTCCGGTTTCTTAAATCAACAACTTACGCGTCGAGATCAGGGCCTGTCCAAGTTGATTTGGACAGCAGTGTCTCATCTTGGAACTCCTCGCCAATGGGCATGAACCGTGCGCTAGATTTCTCTTCGCTTCGATCGCTCCAATATGTGATCGCAAGCCCGAGCAGTGAGCGCCATCATCGTCAGAGTGGGATTGGCGCAACCTGAGGATGGGAAGCTCGCGCCGTCGGTCACGAATACGTTGGGCGTATCCCAGACCTCGTTATAGGCGTTGAGCACCGAACTTTCCTCGGAGTCACCCATGCGCGCCGTGCCGATCTCATGGATGCAAGTCCCCGGAGGCGATAGATCGTAGTTGATGTTGGTGATTTCAGCGCCGACCTTCTCCAGAGTCTCCCGAGCCGTATCGACGGCGTCCTTCATCATGGCCTTTTCGTTGTCGCCGTAGGCGCAATCCACGTGCAGGGTCGGGATTCCCCAGCGGTCGGTCTGGTCGGAGTTGAGGCGGACGTGGTTTTCCTTGCGTGCGAGCATTTCGCCGAACGCCCATAGCCTAATACGATAGAGCCACTCGTCGCGTACTTCATCCTTGAAGCCCGCGCCGTAGCCGCGTACGCGGTGAGCATGCGCGGGATACATCGAAGTGGCTGCTTCGCCTTGGAAGCCGTAGCCGCGGATATAGTCCTTTCGTTTTTCCTTAAGGTTGCGGAATCTCGGTACGTAGATGCCGTTCGCCCGCTTGTCGTCCCACTCGGTTACCTTGCCGCCTTGCGGCCGCGGCAGGTAGCCCCAAGCGCCGCAGTCGATTGTGTGATCCATTAAATAGTGGCCCAGGGCGTCACTTGAACGGCCGATTCCCGACAGCATCAAGAGCCGGGTTGATTCGAGCGACGACGCGCAAACCATCACGATCTTGGCGTTAACGTCCAGCGCCTCGTTCGTCAGGGCGTCGATATAGCCGACTCCGCTCGCTTTGCCGTCCTCTCCCTTCAAGATGCGGTAGACCACTGCATTGGGCTGCAGTGTTAGTTTTCCGGTTGCCGCCGCCGCTGGCAGCGTCGAGGCTGGGCTCGAAAAATACGAGCCCGTATGGCAACCCCGACCGCAATGTCCGCACCAGTGGCAGGCTACGCGGCCTTGGTGATTCTGGGTTAGGATTGCGGTGCGGCCGATCGTCATGATCCGGTCGCCGTAACCGTCGATGACCTTCTTCATGGCGTACTCGCCGCACGAGAAGTTCATTGGCGGCAGGAAATTCCCGTCGGGGACCGCATCCCAGCCTTCAGCTCGACCGCTGACGCCGATGAAGTTCTCAACGAGGTCGTAGTACGGCTTCAGATCCGCGTAACGAATCGGCCAGTTTACGCCGTAGCCGTCGTGGTCAGCGGCCTTGAAGTCGTAATCGCTGAGGCGATAGCACTGACGCCCCCAAATGATTGTGCGACCGCCCACCTGACGTGCACGCACCCAATTGAACGGCTTGTCCTTGGGCGTGGTGTATGGGACGTCTGCGTCGTCGGCATAGAGGTGACTGACGTATTCGTTGTTGAATCTTTTCGAGCTGTTCTGACGCTCCGTGAAGTAGTTCGGCTTGCCGAAGCCGCGGAAGCGCATGTCGTAAGGCCAAGCGTGTTCCAGGTAGTCCTTCGCCGGATCCAGTTGACGGCCGGCTTCCAGCAGCAGCACGTCCATACCGCCTTCGGTCAGTTGCTTGGCGGCCCACCCTCCGGTTGCACCGGATCCGATCACGATGGCGTCGTAGGTTTTCATGCCTGGTGCTCCGGGTGAGTGC
>CAMPKL010000697.1 GCA_946887065.1 uncultured Bryobacterales bacterium | reverse complement strand
GTCATACTGGAGGCGGAACTGGGCAGCGGCCGTCAGATGCTGGGTGAGACTTCGATCAGCCATGCAGCGGATTCGATCAAGCAGATATTCCTGAGGCCGCGCCATTGCGAACCGGTGGAGGAGACGCTGGAGGCGATTGCCGAGGCGGATTTGATCACGCTTGGCCCCGGATCGCTGTTCACGAGCGTGATACCGAATCTGCTCGTCGACGGCATAGCGGATGCGATTGCGAGTTCGGGTGCGCCAAAGGTGTACGTCTGCAACCTGATGGAAGAACCGGGTGAAACGGAGGGCTACACGGCGTCAGACCATCTGAAGGCCCTATTACGCCACTCAAGAGACGGCCTGGTCGACTATGTGATCGTCAACGAGAGAACCGCTGCCGAACCGGTGCTCCAGCGCTATGCCGCAACGGAGGCTGGGCCAGTCGAAGCGGATCGCGCCGCGTTGGAGGCGATGGGCGTCGAAGTTTTGTCGGTGGACCTGCTGGCAAGCGGCGACATTGTGAGACACGACTCGGCGAGATTGGCTTCATTGCTGGTCGATTTGGCCTCACGCGCACGCTAGCCGCTACTCGGAGACTTCGGGGTTCGGCAGACGCAACAGGTGTTCCGGCGTCCAATCTTTCTCATCCCACCGGTAATCGGCGGGAAACTCAAGACCGACGGCAAAACCGGACTCGGACAGTTCGCAATAGCGCACGTGGGCGCTGAGTTCCAGTGCGGCCGCATGCACGCCGATGCGGCAACCTGGAGTCAAAGGCAGACAGAGAGAAATTCGAGCGCCCTGTTCGCCGACATCTTCCAATACCGCGGTTTCTTGCACACGGCGTCCTCGCTGATCCCGGAACGAGATCCGCACGAGTTCAGAGCAGAGTGCCCGGGGGTGGCGGCGTCTAGCGTCGGTGGTGGCCATAGGGCGTCTTCCTTTTGCATATCGACCCAAGCGGGAGGATCATGAATCAGCGAAGCCGCTGGCGGGCGCGGGCCAGGGCTTTTTGATGCGGCGGCGCCAGCTATTCTGAGACACTGCGAACACTTCGCCGCACGCAGACAAGAGTGTTATGCGTGGCGGCGCCTGCGCCGGCCGTAGCTTCTGACGAAAGAGGTGCTCGGATGTTTGAAATCAAGAAACTGCTGGTTCCGGTGGATTTCTCTCCGCGCTCGGAGGCGGCGGCCAAGCATGCCGCGGCGATCGCCGGCCATTTTGGAGCCGAGATCCTTTTCCTCTACGCCGTCCCGCACGGCCCTTATGAGCATGGGCTCTTCGATGCCGGCTTCAATGCCGGCGCCGTCTGGCCAGCCGCGGAGGAGATCGAGAGCGCGGTTGCCGAGCAACTCACGGCGTTCATGGATCGGACCGCTCCGAACGCGAAGCGGTTCGCCCAGGTCGCTTCGGGCGGAGCGGCGGAAAAGATCAGCGAGGCGGCGGAACAAGAGCAAGTGGACTTAATCATCATGCCGACCCACGGCTATGGGCCGTTCCGCCGGTTCATTCTGGGGTCGGTGACGGCGAAAGTCCTGCACGACGTTACCTTTCCGGTGTTAACCGGGGCGCACGTCGAGGAGATCCCGGCGGGTGAAGTACAGCCGTATCGGGTGGTGGCTTGTGCAGTGGACCTGTCGCCTCATAGCGAGGCCGTACTTGGCTGGGCGAGGGACTTCAGCGACGCGTTTGGCGCGAAACTGCACGTGATTCATGCGGCGCCGACGATGGAGGGCTTACTTGGAGAACCCGAACACGTGCCCGCGAATCTGCCGGGGGCGATCGAGGCGTCACGCGCCGCGCAAGTCGAAGAACTGATGAGCCGCATGGGCGTGAAGGGCGGGATGCATGTGTCTTGCGACGAAGTTTCGGTGTACGCGCCCTCGGTGGCCGCGGAAATCGATGCGGATTTGCTGGTGATCGGCAGGAGTTCGGATACGGGTGCTATTGGCCGGCTGCGCTCCCACTCGATGAGCTTGATTCGAGAGTCGCCGTGTCCGGTTGTCAGCATCTAGCTCGCTAGTCAGGGTTTGGCAGGATGAAAATCAAAAACATCGTCGTGCCCTACGACTTTTCGGAACTCTGCCGCGCCGCGGCTGTGCACGCTGCAGCCTTGGCCCATCGTTTTGACGCGTCGCTAACCCTGCTGCACGTGATTCCGTACTCGAGCTTCGAATACGCGGCCTTTGAGGGGGGCGCGTACACCGGAACCGTGTGGCCCTCGGAGGAAGAAGTTGTCGCTCGCCTGCGGACGGAAGCGCAAGAGATTCCTGTATCGGATGAGGCGAAGAAGACGTGGAAATTCGAAGCGCTCAAGGGCGAACCTCCCTTGCGGATTGCCGAGTTTGTGTCGCAGCTTGAATCGCCGTTGCTTGTCATGCCGACCCACGGGCACGGCGCGTTTCGGCGTTTCGTGTTGGGGTCTGTCACGGCGAAGACGCTGCATGATGTGAATTGTCCCGTCCTGACTGGTGCCCATTTAGAGAACGCGCCGGATTTCGGGGGCGAAGCTTACGAGAGGATTGCCTGCGCGCTGGATCTGACGGAGAGCAGCGAACAGACGCTGCGCTTCGCCATGGACTTCGCGAAGGCGTGGAATGCGACCTTGACCGTCGTGCATGCTTCCCCTTGGCTGATCGGCGCCGATACGGAAGACGG
>CAMPKL010000696.1 GCA_946887065.1 uncultured Bryobacterales bacterium | reverse complement strand
CGAGTATGGAGCGGTAGAGGTCTTCCGCTCTCTGCAAGGCGTGATAACGCTTGGATTCGGGCTCGCTGACTCTCAAGAAATAGCGGCAAGCGGTGGGTACGACGAACAGCGCCAGGAACAGACTGACGACGACGGCCGAACAGACGGTGACGGCCATCGGCCGGAACATGCGGCCTTCCAATCCTTCGAGCGTGAGGATCGGCAAGTACACAAGCAGGAGAATGGCGATGCCGGATAGCGTCGGGACCGAAACTTCATGTGTGGCGGCGCGTACCGTATCGAGGCGGCTCCTGCCGCCGGCGACGGCGCCATGCTGCAGCCGGCGCACGGCATTCTCGGCGATGACCACGGCGCCGGCGATAACGACGCCGAAGTCCACGGCGCCGAGGCTCATGAGGTTAGCGGTAATGCCGAATACGCGCATGCCGATAAAGGCGCCTAGCATCGACAGCGGGATAACCGCGGCGACGATGGCGGCGGCGCGGATATCGCCGAGGGCGAAAAATAGTACGGCGATGACCAGCAGGCCGCCTTCGAGAAGGTTGCTTCTTACGGTGCGGATGGTGCCGTTGATGACCGAAGATTGGTCGTAGAAAGGCTCGATGCTGACCCCTGCCGGTAAATAGTCGCGCATTCCGGCCAGCGTTTCTTTGACGCGGTCAATGACCGATTTGCTGTTCTGTCCCTGCAGAACGACGACCATGCCGGATAGAGTCTCGCCGCCGCCGTTGGACGTCACGGCGCCTTGGCGGGGAACGCTGCCCACGCGCACTTTGGCGACGTCGCCAACCCGGACGGAGGCGCCCGAATTGGATTTCAGCACGATGTCCTCTAGTTCCTTTTCGCTCGTGGCGCGGCCCAAGCCGCGTACCGTGTATTGCTCGGAGGCGTGTTCGATGAAACCGGCGGAAAGGGTCGCGTTATTCTCGCTGACTTGAGTGAACACGTCGCGCAAGGTAAGCCCAAAGGAACGCAGGCGCAGAGGATCGACGACGATCTCGTAGCGCGGGCTCTCGCCGCCCCAGGTGACGACGTCGGCGACTCCGGGAATGGCGCGAAGCTGGTACTTCAGGTCCCAGTCGTGAAGGGCCTTGAGTTCGACGGGAGACATATCGCCGCCGCGCAGGATGTACTGGAAGGCTTCGCCGAAGGGGGTGGCGAGCAGGCCCATTTGCGGGACCACCTCCGCGGGTAGACTGGAGCGCGCGTCCAAGATGCGTTCGTTGACGAGTTGCCGGGCCTGCAGCGGCGGCACGTCGTCATCGAAGATCACGGTGACGATAGCCAGGCCGAGCTTGGAGATCGATCGAACCTCTTGGGTATTCGGGATGCCCATCATGGCGGATTCGATCGGGAAAGCGACGAGTTGCTCAACCTCGACGGCGGCCATGCCGGGAGCGGAGGTGACGATGCTGACCTGGTTGTTGGTGAGATCGGGAAACGCGTCGATAGGGATGTTCAGCAACGAGTTGACGCCCGGGACGATCAATACCGCGCAGGCGGCGAGGACGAGCCAGGGGCGGTCGAGGAAGAGATCAATGAGTCGGCGCATCATGAACTTTATTCCTCCTCGGCGAAGCGCGCCTGGAGCAGCTCGGACTTCAGTGCGAAAGCGCCGTCGACGACAATGGTCTCGCCGGGTTCGAGACCGTCGAGGATCTCTTCGGCGCCGTCGATGCTGCGTCCGACGGTGACGGCGCGGGGCCGGTAAACGCCGGGGCCGCCCGCGACGAAGACGGTTTGCTGGGTGTCGACGATTTGGACGGCGGCTTCGGGAACCGCGATGACTTGCTTGTTGACGGAGGAGCGCAGTTCGACATCGCCGTACATGCCGGTTTTGAGCGAGCGCCCTGGGTTGGCGACGGAGACGATTACCTGAACCGTTTTTGTGTCGACGTCGAGTTCATCGGAGATGCGCAACACCCGTCCGGTGAAAGTCTTGTCGGCGAAGGCCCGCACGCGGAAGCCGGCGGCCATCCCCGGAACCACGGACTGCAGTTGTTGCTCCGAAGCGCGGGCGATGACCCAGACTTGGCTGAGATCGCTGATCCGGTACAGGTGCTCCGAAGGCGTGACCACGTCGCCTAACGCAACGGAGCGCTCAACGACGACGCCGTTGATGGGGGACTTGACGAGGATGCGCAGGTGGTCGGGCGTCTCGCCTCGCCGCAGTTCGCCGGTATCGATGCCGAGATATTCGAAATGCGCTAAAGCGCTGTCGAGATCGGCTTCCGCGGCTCTGACGGCGGTTTCGCCGACGGCGAGCGCGCTGGCGGTTTGCTGCACTTCCCGTTCCGAGCCGGCCTTCAGTTCCAATAGACGGCGGGCGCGTTGCGCGGCCTGCTCGGCGTAGGTTTTCTCGGACTCGCGAGCATCCAATGCAGCGCGCGCCTTGCGGTATTCGCCGAGCAGTTCGTGAGTCTGGTGCGAATGGAGTTCGGCGAGGACTTCACCGGCGCGAACGTACGCCCCTACCGGCGTGCAGCATTCGGCAACGATGCCTTCAACGAAGGACCCCGCGTGTATGGTGCGGTCTTCGTTGAGCGCGACTTGCCCAGGCAGGGCCAAGACGTCCGGCGCGTCGACAAGACGGACGTTTTCGGTGGTGATGCCGGCGCGCTGCACAGCTTCGGGCGAGA
The DNA here is from genome assembly GCA_946887065.1 of uncultured Bryobacterales bacterium. Next base: position 18 of record CAMPKL010000696.1, on the reverse strand, counting down.
GGTTCAACTCGGTGGGGA
>CAMPKL010000695.1 GCA_946887065.1 uncultured Bryobacterales bacterium | reverse complement strand
GCCATGGGCGAATGTCGGCAACGCCTGGGAGATCCTAAGACTCTGATTGTAGGGCGGTTGGGACCCGAGAGGGCCGGCAAACCGCGCTGGACAAGAGGATTGACGAAACTTGTAAACCATTGAGGCATCTAACACTTGACAATATCGGACTAAGATTTGATAATCGAGTTAGGCTAAAGTAGAGAGCCTGGGCTGGGCGCGTGTGGCGCCCAGACTCGCAAGGAGGAAGCAGTGGGTAAGATTATCGGCATTGACCTGGGAACGACCAATTCCGTTGTAGCCGTGATGCAGGCGGGACAGCCTACGGTCATCCCGAACCAAGAAGGCGCCAGGACGACTCCGTCCGTCGTCGCTTTTACGAAGAGCGGCGAGCGGCTGGTCGGGCAGGCAGCCAAGCGGCAAGCGGTCACGAATCCCGAAAACACAATCTCTTCGATCAAACGCTTCATGGGACGACGCGTGACCGAGGTGAAGGAAGAGGCGCAACTCGTCCCCTACACGGTGAGCGAGAAGGGCGGCCTAGTGACGGTGGACGCCGGCGGCAAAACCTATACGCCGCAGGAAATCTCCGCGATGGTGCTGGGCAAGCTCAAGGAAGCCGCAGAAGCATTTTTGGGGGAGAAGGTGACGGACGCCGTGATCACGGTCCCGGCGTACTTCAACGACGCGCAGCGGCAAGCGACGACGGATGCGGGCAAGATTGCGGGTCTGAACGTGCAGCGCATCATCAACGAGCCGACGGCCGCGGCTTTGGCTTACGGTCTCGACAAACAATCGAATGAGACGATCGCGGTCTATGACTTTGGCGGCGGTACGTTCGACGTTTCGATCTTGGAAGTGGGCGAAGGCGTCGTCGAAGTCAAGGCCACCAACGGCGATACGCACCTGGGCGGGGACAACATCGACCACGTGATCATCGAGTGGCTGATCAGCGAGTTCAAGAAGGCGGAAGGCGTGGACTTGTCGAAAGACAAGATGGCGCTGCAGCGGCTTCGCGAAGCGGCGGAAAAGGCCAAGATGGACCTCTCGTCGCTGATGGAGCACGAAGTCAACTTGCCGTTCATCACCGCGACGGCCGAAGGCCCGAAGCACTTGCAGATGAAGCTCACGCGGTCGCGTCTGGAAGAGATGATGAAGCCGCTCGTACAGCGGACGATGGATCCCTGCAAGAAAGCTCTTGAGGACGCGGGCCTGACGCCGAAGGACATCGACGAGGTCGTGCTGGTCGGCGGATCGACGCGCATTCCGCTGGTGCAGAAGATGGTCACGGAATTCTTCGGGAAGGAGCCCCACAAGGGCGTGAACCCGGACGAAGTCGTGGCGATCGGCGCGGCGGTTCAGGGAGGCGTATTGGGCGGCGAAGTCAAGGACGTGCTGCTGCTCGACGTGACGCCGTTGTCGCTCGGCATTGAAACGCTGGGCGGCGTGTTCACCAAGCTGATCGAGCGGAACACGACGATCCCGACGCGCAAGAGCGAGACCTTCTCGACGGCCGGCGACAACCAGACGTCGGTGGAGATCAAGGTGCATCAGGGCGAGCGGGCGATGGCGGCGGATAACCGCTTGCTGGGCGTGTTTCAACTGGTGGGCATCCCGCCGGCGCCGCGCGGTTTGCCGCAGATCGAAGTGACTTTCGATATCGATGCGAACGGCATCTTGAATGTCTCGGCCAAGGACAAGGCGACGAGCAAGGAACAGAAGATTACGATCACCAGTTCCTCGGGTTTGTCCAAGGAAGAGGTCGAGAAGCTAGCGAGGGATGCGGAGGCTCACGCGGCGGAGGACAGCAAGCGGCGAGCCGCGGTTGAGGCGCGCAACCGGGCGGACTCGATGGTCTATTCCACGGAGAAGACGTTGAACGAGAACCGCGACAAAGTCGGCGACGATGACGCCAAGAAGATCGAGGAGGCGATTGCCGCCACCAAGACCGCGATGGCCGAGGACGATGCCGACGCCATTAACAAGGCTGTCGACCACCTGCAGACCGTAAGCCACAAGCTTGCCGAAGCGATGTACTCGGCATCTTCGGATCAGCCTGGCGCGGCTCAAGGAGGGTCAAGCGATGGCGCTTCGGGCGGCGCGGGGAAGGAAGAGGACGTCGTTGACGCCGAATTCGTCGACGTCGATGAAGACAAGAAGAGTTGACCTAGGGTTCAGCAAATGAGCGATACAAACAGCGGGAGAATCGCACGAAGCGGCGCTCCCGCTGTTCTATCTTTGAGGTCTGCCGCGCTCGCGGGCGGCAGGCGAGGCTGAGGAAATCATGGCTGCGGCAGGGCAAAAGGATTATTACAAGGCGCTAGGCGTGAAGCGGACGGCTTCGGCGGACGAGATTCGCAAGGCCTACCGAAAGCTTGCGCGCAAGTATCACCCTGACGTGAATCCTGGAGACAAGGCCGCCGAGGAACGTTTTCGGGACATTCAAGAAGCGAACGACATCCTCAGCGACAAGAAGAAGCGCGAGATGTACGACCAGTTCGGCTTCTACTCGCCGGGAGGATTCCCTGGCGCTGAAGCGGGCGGGGGCGCGGGGCGTCCGGGCGATTTTAACTTTTCAGGGTTCGATTTTAGCGGCGCCGGCGCAGGCGGCGGTCAAGCGGGCGGGGGCTTCAACGATCTGTTCTCGCAGTTCTTCCGGGGCGGCGGCAAAAGCGCGCCGCGCGCTCAGCCGAAGAA
>CAMPKL010000694.1 GCA_946887065.1 uncultured Bryobacterales bacterium | reverse complement strand
AGATCTTCATCATGCCTTTCTTCTCTTGCATCATCACCGAGTGCAAGAAGGCAGTGCCTGCGATCCACGGAAGCAGCGAAGCGTTCTCCACCGGATCCCACATCCAGTAGCCGCCCCAGCCCAGCACCGCATAGGCCCAGCGCATGCCCAACAGGATGCCGATGCCCTGGAACATCCAGGTGATCATCGACCAAATGCGCGTTGTGCGAATCCAGCCGTCACCCGGCTGCTTGGTGATTACCGAGGCGATCGCGAAGGCGAACGGCACCATGAAACCCACGTAACCCAAATACAGCATCGGCGGGTGGATCGCCATCAGCGGATGCTGCAGCAGAGGATTCAAGCCGTTACCGTCGGGGATTGTGGCGATCTGCGGCCCCGACATGAGCACTCGGAAGGGATTGGCGGCGAAAGCCACGATACCGAGGAAAAACCCGACAATCGTCATGGTGATCGCCACCACGTAACTGATCATGTCGGCATGGCGTTTCCGCGCCGTATAAACGGCTACGAACGCATAGGTCGCGGCGATCCAGGTCCAGAAGAGCAGGGAACCTTCTTGGCCGCCCCACCAGGCCGCAAATCGGTAAACGAGGGGTTGAGCGAGGCTGGAATACTGAGCGACGTAGTTCAGGCGGAAGTCGTCGGTCAGGATAGCCGCCAACAGCACGCCGGAAGCGACCGTGGTCAGCGCCCAAACCGTCATCACGCCCCGTTGGGCGCTCAATTCAAGAAACGAGTTGTTTCTCAGTCGTCCGACGATGCCTGCAAAGATCGAATATGCAGCTACGCAGAAGCCGAGGATGAGGGCAAGGTAACCAATATTTTCCATTCGACTCTCGGGTCGGTTGGCCTAGGTCGCAGGTTCGGCCGAGGCGGTGTCATAAATCGGTTGCACCCCTTCACCAGGAGTGGACTCGTATTTGGAGGCGCATTTTGCCTGAATCTTGCGAGCCTCAAACACGCCGTCCGCGCGAAGCTTTCCATCGCATAGGGCTTGCGCGTTGTCGCGGAAGGTGTCCGGCAGCGGATCGGTTCCCGTGTAGACCACGTTCAGCTTGCGAACGCCTTCCGACCCTTCTTCTTTCTGTAGGATCGTGAATTCCACCTGATTAGCTCGGCGGACGATGGAACTCGGCTCCACGTCGCCGCCCACGCGGATCGGCTTGCTCACGGCATCCTCCAGGTTGGCCAACTCTTCGAGCGTGACGTAATAAGTCATGCTTTCGGAGATGCCGTCCATGGCCAGCCACGCTAAGGACCCAATTACAACCGCCGTAATCAGCCCGAATTTCAACATGGAGTTCATAGGGTTCCTCATCACGCCCAAGGGGCGGTCTCAGTATAGCGGCTCGCCCCGCGAAGGACCAACTGGCGCCACCTATTAAGGTGAGACGATTTTGAGGCCGAAGTGGTGACAGGTAATCTCCATTCTCTTCTGCAAGTAAAAGCGGTGCGCGCCGAACCGTTGCACCCCCGAATCGAGGTGCAACGCCGCTAGGCCATTGTCCCGGCAGTACCCCACCAGCCAGTCGAGCAACAACCCCCCATATCCGAGGGAGCGGCGCGCTTCATCGGTCACGAGATCATCCACGTAGAGGAATCGTCCCCAGGAGAGATTGTCGAGAACCCGAAAACCAGCTACCGCCGCCGGCGCACCCTCGACCATTGCCGCCAGCAATTGATAGCCCTGGCGCCTTTGCATCCGTACCCGCTCCAGAAACTCCGCCTCGACCAGATGCGGCCGCAACTGACGCATCACGGCAAAGCACTCCGCCGTGCGCATACCGTCCGGAATCAATTCGATAGTAGCTTTGGACACGATGTTTCCTTGAGCGCCGCTGCGCATTGGCCCAGCATAGCGCCTTGCGGATTCTCCTTGAAAAGCGCCTAGCGGAGTGATACTGTCATCCCAGCAAACTTGCTTATGTCTACAGTTCATTGCTAACGGCCGAGCCGCGATCAGCTCGGCATCAGATCAACCTGCAACCCCCGGAGGTGCGTGATGTTCGACGCGGTAGAAGAAAAAAAGGGCGGCATGCCCTGGACTATTGTTGGAGGGCTGGCGGCCTTCGTAGCGTTACTGGCCGCAGGCTACTTCATGGTCAGCTAGCATTCGGCGCGTTATAGGCCGAACGCTTCACAGTAGAGCAACGTCGCGATCGTCTTCGCATCGCGGATGTCGCCCTCTCGGACTGCCTCCAAGGCATCCTCCCAAGCGAGCCAATGCTTTTCGATGATCTCGTAGGGTTCCGGCGAGGCGGTTCCAGGAGTCAACTCTTCAGCGAGGAAGGCGTACATGTACTCGCTTGAGAACCCGGGCGCCGAGTAGAAGTCCGTCAGCGGCGTCCATCGGGCGGCGCTGTAGCCAGTCTCTTCGGTCAACTCGCGCTGAGCAGTCTCCAGCATCGTCTCGTCCCCGTCGCAGCGCCCCGCCGGCAGTTCCAGAAGTTCTTTGCGAACAGGCAGCCTGTACTGTCGAATCAACAGGACTCTGCGTTCCGAATCCCGCGCGAGCATCACCGCCGCCGGTCGATTGTGGACGATGTGCCGATCCAGGACGGCGCCGGAAGGATGCTCGGCGCGGTCGTGCGTCACCCGAAAGATCTTCGTATCCAGGACCGGCTCGGATTTCTTCAACTCGTAGCCAGGCACGACGCATCGTCCTCCAAATGGC
>CAMPKL010000693.1 GCA_946887065.1 uncultured Bryobacterales bacterium | reverse complement strand
TTCCACGACGCCAACCAGGGAGGTCGCCTCGGTCGGGGCCAATACGATTCCGTCTGCCCGCGCCGTAATGGCCGAGTCGACGATCTCGATCTGCCGGGCGAAGTCGGTTTCCGCGGCCGGACCCAGCCATTCGATCTCCACGCCGCTCTCCCTGCCCGCCGCGCGCGCCCCGGCATGAACCGTTTGCCAGAAGACATGCGCGGTGGCCTTGGGGATGACGACGATCCGTGTGCCCTCTGCTCTGTTGCATGCGGCGCTAAAGACGCCTGCCAGGGCGGCGAGGAGCACTAAGGTGATTCGCGGAGCGTTCATTCGGAGGAATCTCCCCAACAAAGCCAGCAGTCATTGTACTCAACCAGTTAGCCGCGCAAGGGAAGATCGAAAACAGATCATGTCGAAGGAACGAAGGCGCCGGCCGCGCAACGAAGCTCCAGTCAGCGACGAACTCCACATCATGATTGAGTTGACGGACGGGTCCGAGAAGATCCGTCAGGTCAGGCTCACCGATGTCAGCGAGTGGGGCGTCGGCTTTGAGACGGCGACCCCGATGGTGGTGGGCGTCAAGCTCAAGGTTTGGGGAGCCGCCGTGCCGGGCGCGCCCGACGAAGTCCGTTCCCGAATCGTTCAGGTGATGCACTGCCGCCTGATTCACGATGGAGCCTATCGCGCCGGATGCACCTTCGAAGACAGCCCCAAGACCGCATCCCCTCGATCCGACGACGATAAGGCCGACGATTCGTTCATCGATTACTACGAGTTGCTGCAAGTGAGCGCCAATGCCGACGCGGAAATGATTCATCGCGTCTACCGCATGCTCGCCCAGCGATACCATCCCGACAACCCGGATACCGGCGACGCTTCTTCGTTCCAGACGATCCTACGCGCCTACCAGACGCTCAATGACCCCGCCCGGCGGGCCGAATACGACATTCGCTACCAGTCCCAAAAGCGGGTCCGGTGGAGAGTGTTCTCCAAGCCCGTTGCCGGCGAAGGGATGCAGGGCGAGAAGCGCAAGCGCGCAGCCGTTCTTGCCGCTCTCTACACCAAGCGCGTCGAAGCTCCCGAGAGCGCTGGGATCACCCTTCGCGAACTGGAAGATCTGTTGGGGATTCCCCGCGAGCACCTTGAGTTCTCGACGTGGTACTTGCGCCGCAAAGGCCTCGTGGACGCCTCCAACAATGGCCGCTACGAAATCACGGCCGACGGCGTGGACGCCGCCGAGGACTTCGAGAAAGAAGGACTCTCGCCGCGCGTCATCGACGAAGATCATCGCCTGGAAGCTGGTTCGGCCCAGACCGGAACCGCAGAGCGGCCCGACCTCGCCGAACGGGCCGCCGCCGACTGATCTCCATCCCTAGGCCCCGCATCCTGCTATTCCCTTCCGCGGCTGATATGCTGGAGCGGAGCGTATGAGTAACGAAGTCAAGGTGGGTATCATCGTCGTCGCGACGATGATTATCTTCGTTGTTGTGTTCCTTTCGGTCGCTTCAGTTCAACTTAGCGGAAGCCGGGTCGAGTACCGCACCTACTTCAAGTTTGCCGGAGGTCTCGATTCGGGAACCTTGGTTCGTTTCGGCGGACGGAAGGCAGGCGTGATTTCCGACGTGCATCCATCTCCTGATGATCCGACAACGAATGAGGTCGTCTTCGAAGTACGAGACGATGTGCCGGTCAACGAGGACTCTTTAGCCAAGATCGGCAGCCTCAACGCGCTAGGCGACAATTATCTGGAGATTACGCCCGGAACCAAGGACGCCGCTCGTTTGCCGCCGGGCAGCACGATTCCGTCCGAGGAGATGATTAGTTTCAGCGATATCACTTCCAAAGTTGCTGAAGTCACTGTAACCGCCAATGAAGTTCTGTTGAGCCTCCGCGACGATGTGACCCTTCTGGTGCAAGACTTGCGCGGCCTGACGGCCAACCTGCAAGATCTCACGAACGAGCGGAATCAACAGAATGTGGAGTCGCTGCTCGAGAACGCCAACAACCTGTTCGAGACCCAGGGCCCCAAGATCGACGAGATCACAACTCAAGTGAGCGAAATGCTCGTCCGCGTGGACGAGACGATCGCCCAGATGAAGCGAGTCGGCGAAACGGCGGAAGCGACCGTATCCAACGTCAACCGCACCGTGGACGAGACGCGTGAGCCCATCAAGCGAGACCTGGCGGAACTGGAAGCGACGCTGGTCGAGGCCCGGGAAATGTTGGAGGACGTCCGGGCGCTGGTCACGGCTAACGACGCCAACATCGCCGAGACAATCGAGAACTTCCGCGCGACCTCGGAAAATCTTGAGCAGTTCAGCGACGAGATTCGTCAGCGGCCTTGGAGCCTGCTGCGCACCAAGCCCAAAGCCGACCGCGCGGTCCCCGTTGTTACATCACCCTAGCCAGCAAGTGCCGCAGGGTCGGCGCTAGGGCCGTTAGCGAACCGTCGCCGGCGGGTTTGCCGAACGCTCCCAGCAAACCCTGTAACGCCTCAAGTTCTTCGCTTCGGCCGAAACCGCCTGTCCGCGCGGCACGAACAAGAGTCCGCCGAAACGCGATCGCCATCCGCGTATCTCCGCTCGCTAGCGCGGCGGCAAGAAGTTCGGCTGCCGGTGGAGTCGGTTTCTGCTCTAGTTTCGCCATTGCCCAACTCTTATCGGCCGATCTCGGGCGGCTTTTGCTGCGGATCGAACTAT
>CAMPKL010000692.1 GCA_946887065.1 uncultured Bryobacterales bacterium | reverse complement strand
GTACGTCAGACCAAACCGGCTCCGGCTACGCATCGGTGCAGAGTCAGTCCTACACGAGTCTCGACGTTCGCGAAGCGGCGGCCATGGCCGTCCGCAAGGCTGTTGCGTCACGGCGTCCAGCCGAGACGAGGCCGGACGCCTACCCGGCGGTGCTCGAACCGCTGGCCGTCGACGACTTGTTGGTCTACTTTGGCGGCGATTTGGATGCGCGCAGCGCGGACGAGGGCCGCAGCGTCTTCTCGGCGCCCGAGGGCAAGACGCGCGTCGCCGAGCAAGTGTTCGACGAACGGCTGACGATCCGCAGCAATCCGGCGGACTCGCTGGTTCCGTCGTCCCCAATCGGCCCCGAAGGCTTTCCCGTCGGCAAGAGCGTGTTCGTCGAGAAAGGCGTTTTGAAGACGCTGCGCAACTCCCGCTGGTGGGCGGCGCAGAAGGAACGCCAGCCGGGCCCATTCGCCAACAACCTCATCTTCGAGGGCGGCCAGAAGTCGCTGAACGAAATCATTCGCTCCACGAAGGAGGGCGTGCTTGTCTCCCGTTGCTGGTACATTCGCATGCTCGACCGGCAGCAATCCTTGGTCACCGGCCTAACGCGCGACGGCACGTTTTGGATCGAAGACGGCGAAATCGCGCGCCCCATCAAAAACTTCCGCTTCAACGAGAGCATGGTGCGCGTCCTCGGCGACCTGGAAGAACTCGGTCAGCCCATCCGCATCGGGCGCGGCTTGATTCCCGCTGTGCGGGCGCGATCTTTCCGCTTTTCGTCGATATCCGACGCGGTCTAGGCTTTCGAACGGATATAGCGGTTCACTTCTTGCTCAAGCAACTCCAGCGGGACCATGCCGGTTTCGAGGACGATGTTGTGGAACTCTTGCAGTGAGAATTTATCTCCCAAGGCCGCCTTGGCTTTCTCACGCAGTTCGACGATCTTGAGCTGGCCGATCATGTACGAGCAGGCTTGGCCGGGATACACGATGTAGCGCTCAACCTCGCTGACCGGGATTCCATAGTCGATGGCTTGTTGCCGCGTCCAGCCTTTGGAGTGCAGGCCGGTGTCGACCACCAAGCGGCGTGCGCGGAAGAGTTGGCTGTCGAGCGCGTTCAGCAAACCCTCCGGGTCGTCGTCGTACCAGCCCTGCTCGACAACCAAGCGTTCGGCGTAGAGCCCCCAGCCTTCCCCAAACGCTGAGATAAAGCCGAACGCACGGATCTGGCGGAAACGAGGTAGCGCCGCGTTCTCGGCCTGCAACGCAACCTGGAAATGATGCCCCGGAATACCCTCGTGGTAGGTAACTGAGCGGAGACCCACCTTCGACATTCTGTTGAGCCGTCGAGGGTACTGGTAGATGCCCGGGCGCGAACCGTCGGCTGTCGGCCCACTGTAGTTCGCCGCAGCATTGCTCTCCATGAAAGTCGGCGTCGGCTGTACTTCGAGCGGCGCCTTGGGGCGCTTGTCGAATAGCGATTCCGACCGCTTCTGCGAATCGAGGACGATCGCTTCGATGTCTTTCATAACCTGCGCCCGAGTCGCCTCGGAAGACGGCTCCGGATACATGCGATCCGCGATCAACTTCTCCATGCGCTCCGCGATTGTGCCTTCAGTTCGGCCGAGTTGGCGGAACAGCTTGTCCATCTCTGATTCAATACGCGCCACTTCTCGGAGGCCGATTTCGTGGATTTGGTCGGCCGTCAGTGTGGTGGTGGTGAAGTAGCGTAGGCGATTGGCATAAGCCGCCGCGCCGCCCTCGTAATCAGTGAGTCCTTTTTCCGCGGCGGCTTTGGCTAGCTGCGATTCGAGCAGTGCTATGGCTTTGCGCCATGCCGGATACACCTGTTCACCGATGATCGTCTCGGCCTGCTTGGAGAGCGCTGCGCGTTTCTCGGCGTTGATCGCGGGTACGGCTTCCATCTTTTGCGCCAGCGTCGTCGCGATCGGATTCTGACCTGGCGAGGGGTCGGCGAAGCGCTGCATCTGCTTGATGGTGGCATCCAGGATGTAGCGGGGCGGGATGATCCCCTTAGCGCCGATACGCTCGGCCTCGGCAATCGCTTCATTCATGCGGTCAGCGACCTGCCCGAGTTTCGCGACGTAGTTTTCGGCATCGCGCTCGCTCGCCAACGGATGGATGCGCATCAGCAGCGAGGGCAATGCTGTGTTGGCGCTGCTGAATTGATTGAGCGGAAAGCCGTAGTCCGAGAATGGTTCCGCATCGACAATCGCTTGCAACTGCCAGTCGAGCAAGTCCGCTGAGACCCGTTGAATGTCGGTCATGCCCGATCGGTCAAACTGGCGCAACTGCTCCAATCCGCGTTTGGCGAGGACGGTACGCTCGGCATCGTAAGCTTGGCTAAACGGAGAGATTTGGCGGTCGAGCTGGTCCTGTTCTTCGCCCTCGAAGTAGCGCAGGTTGGTGGCCAGGCTCGGGTGACCGCGCACCCACTCAGCGGTGAAGCTATCGAAGAACTCGTCGATGGTCTGGGCCTGCAAGGGCAGGGAAGCGAGCAAGAGGAGAAGGGAAACTGCTGGGCGCATGCGCCGAGCATATCAGGTGTGAACGCTGGAGGACGAGAATACGGTCAGCGCCCCGCCGTCGGCCCGGCGGGGCGCTTCGCGCGCTAGGCGGCGCAGCCGAGCGCGACTAGGATCGCCTCGGCCTTCTCGATCAGTTCATCCCGGACCGGGAAGG
>CAMPKL010000691.1 GCA_946887065.1 uncultured Bryobacterales bacterium | reverse complement strand
ATCCGAACCGCCGACTGCGGACGAGGCATCCCGCATCGCCGCCCTCAGAAAATAGCCACACCACCGCCCGCCGGCGCGGGCGTATGCCGAAGTCGACTGTCAACAATGAGCGAGGCCGGAGCGTTCGCTCCGGCCTCGTCGCCTGTCGGTGATCGACTACTTGACGATGTTGACCGAGTCGGAACCTTGGAGGTTCATGCCCGACCAAGTTTCGCCCTTCAACACGCCTGTCGTATCGCCCTCTCCAAACCCGGTGAGGGGAATGGCGAAGTGACAGACGAGGTCGAGGATGCCGTCGGCATTGACGTCTTCGCCGTTGCCGTTGCACTTGATGTGGCTGGCTTCGTCGCCCGTCTTGCCGAAGGTAATCGTTGATTGATCGATCCCGGTGGTCGCCGAGAACGACTCCGTCGACAGAATAGCTACTGGGATTCTGCCCTTGGCCGATGCATTCACGCTGTTGGGTTTGTTGGGATGGATGTCGATCGAGACGGGAATCACGTCCGGGAGGAGACCAACCACGATCGTAAAGTGAGAGATCCCGTGGAACGTCGCTGTCAGCTGGCCTGGGTCCACGTAACCGATCACGGGGAAACCTGCTGTATCCAGCATCGGCTGCAGGGCGCCGCTGACCGTCTCGACGTAGAACAAAGGAATGGCGAAGCCGACCGGGAGCAGTTCCGGCCCGGACAGCGGCAGCACGAGAGTCACCCCAGGCGCCGGGAACGGATAATCCGGCTCCGGCGTGAGGCTGATATTGACGAAGTTTGTTCCAATGCCTTGGAAGCCCTGCGGCGTATCGACATCAATCGGGTCGGCGAATACGTCAATGGCGACGTCGGTTTCGCCGTCCACCGCGTTGGGCGGGAGGGTGATCGTCGCCTGGCCGCCGAAGGTTTCGTCTTCAACCGTACCGCCTCCAGTGTCCACCGTGCCGTCGCCTTCCAGCGATGGGCGGACGATGACGAGGTCGGCGGAAAATCCCGCCGTCTCAATCTGCTCGGCATTCATATCGAACCAGTTGTGGACGCGGTCGGAAATGGCGACAAGTCTCGCCTTCCAAGTTCCCGCTTCGCTGTACTGCGGGAAGAAGATGCTGGCCTCCCAGGTGCCGTTTAGGCCGTTACCGGAGGTCAAGTTCCAAGACGTGCAGCAGTTTCCTCTGCTTTGGCCAGCCGACGGACTGCGGAAGTCTACGCCGTGGTAGGCGTCGCTGTTGCCATAATCCGCCCAAAAATGGACTCCAGCAAGATCATCCGTCAGATCGAGCGAGACTTCAACGTACTGCGGCCCGGCTGAGGTATCGATGACGCTCGGGCTGAATGTGAGATTACTGAGTTGCGGTGCGGCCGTATCCTCCGGCACCGCCGCGACGGTGAAACTAGGCGTATAACCCATGCCCGCGAGCGTCGTGCGATCTAAGTATGTCCAGTTGGCGGCCTTATCGGCTAGATATAGATACTCTAAAGTCCAAACGCCGTCTTCACTGTACTGCGGTATCGTGACCGACGCTTGCCAGGTACCGTCTAGATCGGTACCGCCGACAGGTGTGACATAGGGTCCCCACTGAAATTGCAGCTGCTGGCCCGATTCGCTAGACAAGTGTGCATAGAGCTGAAAAATATCCACGCCTGATAGGTCATCCGTCAGGTGCAAGTCAATCGTCACGATCTGATCTCCGCTCGAGACGTCAATCGAAGAAGGAGTAATGGCGAGGCCCGCGACCGTAGGGCCTGTCGTGTCTGACGTTGAGGTGACTTCAAGTTCGGTCGGAAATCCACCATCGGCCAAGGCGCTGGTGCTGATAAAGCTGGAATTAGTTACCGTGTCAACCATTTGAACGGATGCCTGCCAGGTCCCCGCTTCCGAGAACTGAGGAATCTCGACGCTGCCCTGATAGATGCCATCGAACTCGTTGCCGGCGATCCGATTGGACGAGTAAATGTACTGGTACTGATACTGTCCGCTTGGGGACTGAAAGGACAGGAACATATAGCTGACGCCGGAGAGGTCGTCGGTAACCCGCAACGTTACGGTGACATTCTGCGCCCCGGACGTCACGTCGATCGTCGTGGGAGTGAAGTCGAACTCAATGAGGCTTGGCGGCGTCACGTCCGACGTCTGGGCGGCGAGCGAAGCCGCGACGATGAGGCTTGTTGTAAGAGTGCTTAGGAGTAATTTCACTTTCTTTGATCATCCTTTCTGAATGAATGCCGAAGACGTGCTGGCCCAGTCTGACGGGTGACAACTCCTTCAGCGAATTCGACGAGGAACTGAGACAGGGGATGTGCCTTGCAGGCGCGCAGACTGTGCGACCGCGAAGATTGCAAAAGCACATAGAGCGCACGGCGGAAGGGTAACCCCGTAACCTGAAAACGTAAAGCGCAATGAAGCGCAAGTCGCCAGATCCCCGAGGTTTCTGCCTTATTCCGAAGCAGGCGCATACGGCTGTAGACGGTTCCAAATGCCGCGGTTGGAACCACTGGTAGGGTCAAAGCGACGGAAAGCCTTCATCCCGCCATACCGCAGCCACGATTCCTGCATGACAAACCGTACCGGGCCCCTCGACTTCGACTTTCAGTTACAATCCCGGCTGTACGGTGATCTGCTCGGCTTGAGCGATCTCCAAACCTGGACGAGGAGAAAACAAATTGGCAACTTACGAATGTGAAAAGTGCGGGATGAGC
>CAMPKL010000690.1 GCA_946887065.1 uncultured Bryobacterales bacterium | reverse complement strand
GTTAGGGCTTTCTGGATGGGCTCGTTGGTTTCGTCCATGCGCGCGGCAAACGTGAGGAAGCTGAAGATCAGCGGAGATTCGTGAGGGGCGGCGGGGCGGAGGGTGATGTCGGGCACGATCTCAGGTTAAGGTCGGGGTCAGCTTCTAGGTCAGCAAGCAGCTTGCTCGGATAGTGCCTTTGGCGACGTTCGCAGTCGTCTTCGCGGCGAAGGATGGCGCCGACTCCCGCTGCCCCAGGAGCCGAGGAGACTGCTGACGGCCCTCTGGATCAGTTCGCCGGATTCATCTATCCACGCAACGATGTCGAGGCCATAAAACGTTTTGACGTCAATTTGTTTTATGTCATGATGCAACCAACACTGATAGGCTATGGCGAACGGCGCTCCTCCGGGAGACTGTTCGGATCCCTAATCCTTTGCCAGTGTCGATAGTATAAGGGTAGTAGTCCGTTTCGAACTAGGAAACCTAAGTCTTGAGACTCCCAGCCATACCATCCGATGAGTTCAAAGGGCTAGTTCTGCTTGCCTCCCTTGGCACTGACGAAGTCGCAGCTCTTGAGTCCGCCTTGCGAAGCACCCCAGTCGTCATCGACCGCCAGGCGTTTGGGGAGCGCATTCCGAGTGTCTCGGGAGTAGAGTCTGTTGATGTTCAAAGCATCGTCGGTGCCTTGATGTACCTTCATGGCTTTTTGGCGATTAGCGACATTGATGAGAGCGAATTCGTCGACGCAGTCTGCTCTTCTGTCGAAGACGGCGGCGCCGAGAAGCCGGTTGTGGAAAAACTTGCCGGCTCGCTTCCCCGTTTTCTAAGCATTGAGTCTCTGCGGCTAAGGGCAAAGGTTGTTGATCTTCAGGTTGATCATGCGAGACCACTGCAGAGTGCGAGAGTAATAACTGATGCGAGGCCCATCTTTTCCATCAGAGAGGACTCGCCGAACGCGATAGAAGGCATTCTCGTGTTTCATACGCTCAAATTGCGGTACTTCCAAGATGAAGGAATCCGTGAGGTGTATATAACGCTTGATGATCGAGATGTCTGGAATCTAGGTGCAGTACTAGAGCGTGCTGAAGCAAAAGCGGCGGCGTTAAGAGTACTCATCAAGGACAAGTGCGGCTTGCAGGATTTCGCGGAATCCGATTCTGAGGACTAATTAGATGTCGACGGCCATACCTATTCCGCCGCTCCCTTCTCGGTCTCCGAAGGACGGCGAGCAACTGTTTGATCGTCCGGCTGCCGAAACCGGAACAACGATCAAGATACTGAAGGTGGCGGAGCAGGCTTCGCGGGACGAACAGGTTTATGCCAGAGTGCTTCGATCAGTCCAGTTCCGCGCAGTCTCGGGTTATCGGGCGGCGGAGTTGCTGCACACCCAAAAGCTTGTAGCCCGAGTCAGACGGCGGCAAGGTCAAGTCAGTTGGCCAGAGACATCACACGAACTACCGATCACTAAGCTTGATCGGACCACCGACGAACTGCGGCACCAGTTGGAATCTTGGCGAATCAAGTACTTTCAGCTTAAGCGCAAGTCGACTGAGCAAACGATCGAGCACGAGGTAGATGGGGCTAACCATCGAACGGTCGGCGATCTGCTAGTGGTCGTTGATTCAGCAGAATTCACCTGGCTGTTCAGGATTCTGGACGAAGGCGAAGCAAGCGTTGATGAAGTCGTGGCAGACCTGGGCAACGAACGCGCTCTCCGACTCTCCAACATGCTTGGACGGGCGGAGGCCGCGACAGTGTACGCGGGCCGCATCCTTGCCACATCCTTCGGTCGGGCCCTCGGGAAGAGCTTAACCACGATTTTGGAGGAAGAAGAAGCAGCGGATGAAGGCACGGGATCGAATTGAGGCGATCCGGCGCCGCGCCCGGAAGCAGGAGTTGCTGATCCTAGTTTGGGGCCCGGGCGACCCCGGGGCGGATGCATCCGGTGAACGCCTGAAATATTGGGAGAAAAGAGTTCAGATTCGGGAATCAATTCAGAGCGCCTATCCGGAATCAGAAGTCCTCTTTTCGGAGAGCGACGCCCTGAGAGATCACACTCGAGATCTGAACGACCTTCTTGCGGAGGAGTTAGTTCACGCGACTGCTGCGGATTGCATCCTGATCTTGGATGTTTCTCGTGGCGCGCACGTGGAGATCGATCGTTTCTCCGACATTCCACAGATAGCCGCTAAGACGACGGTTCTCTTACCTGAGCGTTTCGTCGGCAACTCCGGGCTGGTGGGAGAAGTGCACAAGAAAGTTCGCATCATGGGCTTCTCTGAAACAGAGTTTGAAGAATGTAACCTTGCGACATCGAAGAGCATCAGCGCGGTGGATGTCTATGCACTGTCGCGCTTGATCCAGAGCAATCTGCCGACCCACCTACTCTAGGTTCTCGATGCCTCGCCGAGCTAGTCCGCCGTAACGGTGCGGTTTGGACCGGCTGCCTCCCAAATACCTACGCCGGTTGCAGGCCTGCGTACTTGACGATCATTTTTTTGAGGCCGTGGCGTTGGAAGTGGACCGTGACTTTGGCGGCGTCGCCGTCGCCTTCGCGGCGGAGGATGGTGCCGAGGCCGTATTTGGCGTGGCGGACGCGGGCGCCGTTGCGCATGGGGCCGCCGGGTTTCTTGGTTGCGGCGGGCGGGACGGCTGCGGGGCGCTGCTGTGGCGGCGGCGTTGCCGCAGGGCGAGCGGCCGGGCGTAGC
>CAMPKL010000689.1 GCA_946887065.1 uncultured Bryobacterales bacterium | reverse complement strand
GTACGTCATAGGTCATTCGAATCTTTCCCGCGGGCGCTGAGGCGATCCGCCAGCGGGACGGCTCAATCTTGCGCACGTCCACCCGCTCGCCGTCCGCCGTTTCCGCCCGCACGGGGCCAACGTATTGGGAGAAATTGCGCAGTTGATAGGTCGCGCTCCATGCAGGCAATTGAAACTCGCACGGCAGCGAAGAGCAGGACGTATCCAGGCTGACGCGGAGAATGCTGGAGTTCGCTTCGGCCAGATCAATGGAATAGCGGCTTTCTGCCGTTGCGGCGGCAGGCGCGAACAACAGCAACACGAGGCAAGCCGCGCCCATTGCGAAGCGAGTCATCGGGTATCCATTGCCGGTCACGTTATATTCGAGAGGCCTACTGCGGGAACGCCGCGCCGTCTATTCCGGGGATCAGCTTCAAGGCGTTCTTGTAGTACACCTTTTTTAGTACTTCGTCCGGCAGATCCAAACCGTACAGCTGCCAATGCGCGTGATACCGCCGGTAGTAATCGAAATACTCGTCCTTGGTCTCGAAGACTCGCCAGTAATAGGGGTATTCGCTTGGCGTGTAGGTGTCCTTGCCGAAAAGGATGCGGTCGGCATATTGGATCATGAAGGCGCGTCCGGAGACCGGTACACGGCCCAACTCGTAGAGCACGGCGGCAATATCGACATAGAGGTTGGGGTTGTCGTCGAACATCTTGCCCAAACGCTTCAAATCGTTGCCGTGCCAACCCATATGGGCGTAGATGAAGTTGACCTTCGGATGCCGCTGCATCATCCTGTCACGCTCGCCGATCAGCGTTTCGAAGCTCGGCTCGGGGGGCCGCTTCCTGCCGGGCCGCAGTTTCAGTTCCAGCCAGCGTTCGTTGAATTGATCATGCGGTTCAAAAAATTCAGCCGGCTCAGCGACGTGAATCAAGACAGGAATCCCCTCTCTCGCGCACACCTCAAAGACGGGGTCGAGCTTGTTGTCGTCGACATGAACCCGCGCCCCGTTCTTGTACGCAACGTTCATGCCGAAGTTCTTGAAGAACTTCAGCCCCTGCGCTCCGTTCTTGATGTCCTGCGCCAAACCTGCCGCCGCTTTGGCGCCCCAGTCCGCCTCGTCGATGCCGTCGAAATCAAGATTGGCGAAAACCGCAAAACGCTTGGGATAGGCGCCCTTGCGAAAAGTCTGCACCGCCTGGGAGAGTTGCGCGCCCGTGCCGCCGCTGAGATTCACTAAAACCTGGAGATTCAACTCGTCCATCTCGCCGATGATTTGATCCAACTGTGCGCCCGAAAGATTGGCGCGGTGGTGGCTATGCACGTCAATTACGGGGAATTTGGCCTTGGGCACGAGGTGCTCTTCGGTTACAAGGGTGGAACGCGGCGTCCACTGCTCGACCGTTAACTCTTGAGCGGCCGCGATTAGGGCCAGACCTGCCAGCAGGGGGAAAATCTTCCAGCGCATTGCTCGTCAGACTAACACGAAGGGAGCCTGTTAGCATGGTCGCCGTGAATGACCTAGTGGTGAAGCAGACAGCACAGGCTGTCTTCGAAGTTTCGGTGGGTGGCCGTTCCCCGACTACGCATCGGGTGACCGCGCCGGAAGAATATGTCCGCTTCCTAACCGGAGGCCGTGAGACCGGCGTCGAACTGGTGCGCAAGTCCTTCGAATTTCTGCTCGCGCGGGAGCCGAACACGAGCATCCTGCGGACATTCGAACTGAGCGTCATTCAGCAGTATTTCCCAGAATACGAACAGGTCATCTCCGCGTCGTTCGGCGAGTGACGGCGTTTTTAAGAAGCGGCTCCATCCGGCCGATACGAGACCTAGGGGCGCGCCTCCCCACTCGTTATGGACCTCGCAACCGTTGTCGGAATCGTACTCTGCATCATCTTGATCCTCGGTTCGATCCTGATGGGCGGGGCTCCGATCATTTTCGTAAACATCCCGTCGGTGCTGATCGTGGTGGGCGGCACCCTCGGCGCGACGTTGATCCGTAACCCTCTGGCGGAGGTCATCGGCACCGTCAAGGTTGTGGCGAAAGCATTTACGGTCAAGGTCCAGGACCCGGCCGAGTTGATCGTGAAGGTCGTGGAATTCTCGCGCAAGGCCCGCAAGGAGGGCATGCTCGCCCTTGAAAACATCGACTGCGGCTATGACTACCTAAAGAAGGGCATTACTCTGGCAGTCGACGGTCTCGAGCAAGAAGAGATCAAATCCATCCTCGCCAACGACCTGCAAGGGATGGTGAACCGGCACAAAAGGGGCAAGGAAATTCTGGAGGGCATGGGGCAGGCGGCGCCGGCATTCGGCATGATCGGCACCCTAATCGGCCTGGTTCAGATGCTCTCCAACATGGATGACCCGTCGGCGATTGGTCCGGCGATGGCGGTCGCCCTGCTCACCACCCTCTACGGAGCGCTAATCGCCAATGTGATCTGCATACCTTTGGCCGATAAGTTGAAGGTGCGGTCCCGTGAAGAAGTCCTGGCCATGAGCATCTGCTTCGAGGGCATAGTCTGTCTCTCCCAAGGAGACAACCCGAACGCCATCGATCAGAAATTGAAAGCGTTCTTGTCGCCGAAGGCGCGAGAGGCGAAGCCGGCTGAAAAACAGCCCGCGACGGAACCAAAAGAACAGGCCGCCTAACTGGGAGCGACCATGCTGCAAGATGACGACGATGCGCCGCCCGGGGCGCCGGAGTGG
>CAMPKL010000688.1 GCA_946887065.1 uncultured Bryobacterales bacterium | reverse complement strand
CAATCATCAAGGCATACGTCAATCCATTAGTGATGTGGGTTTGGATCGGCGGCCTCGTGACGATCTTCGGGACGTTGATCGCTCTGTGGCCCAGCAAGATACGGCGCATTCCGCCCAGAACAAAAGTCGTCGGCGTGGTCGGCAAGACCAAGGCGATCAAGGAACCTCATGCAACGGCGACAAATACTTAGTCTCGGCTTCGCCGGCCTGCTCACCGTTCCCGTGATCGGTCAGGTGAGGAGCGCCGACCCGATCGACGCCGAGGTCTACGCGATTGGTAAGAGGCTTATGTGCCAGTGCAGTTGCGGCTCTACCGTGGCCGACTGCAACATGCTCTACTGCCACTTCGGCGAGCCCGTCCGCGAAGAGATTCGCGAGGGCGTCGTAGCCGGAATAGCGCCCGAAGTCATCCTTGATAAGCTGGTCGCCCAATATGGCGAGATCATTCTCGCCGAGCCGGCAGCGGAGGGCTTCGGAGCGGTTGGCTGGCTCATGCCTTTTGTCGCTATCCTGGCAGGTCTGGCCGTCGTACCGTTCGTCATTCATCGCTGGCGACAAAATCAACTCGCGGCCGAAGCGGCGGCGCCAGAGCCGGTCGCCGTCGACGAAGAGGTGCTGAACCGCTTCAAGGCGCAGATCGATCGCGACCTCGCAGCCGAAGAATAGTCCGCTCGCAAGCCCGCATGTTTATCGCCGCCGCCATTCTGCTCCTGGTGCTCGCCTTCGCCGCTCCACTGTTCATCAGAGCCAAGGACCTTCCGGTCGTGCCGCCGCCCTCTCCCACGTTGCACTTGGAGCAGCGCCGCACCACGATCTACGAGAACCTGCGCGATCTACAGAACGAGTACCGCATGGGAAAACTATCGGACGAAGACTACCAATCGACCAAGAAGGATTTGCAGGCGGAATTGGCCGCCGTCATGGCTCAAATTGAACAAGCCAAAAAGTCGGCTTCGCCTGCGACGGAGGAACCGGCGTGAAGTGGTGCGCTCATTCGCTGCTCCTGCTGCTGGCGCTGGCTACGGCGGACGCCGCCGTCACTGGCCGGGTGATCAATCGGACGACCGGGCAGCCGGCGGCAGGCGTGCCCGTCACTCTGATCAAGATGCAAGTCAGCATGGATCCTGTCGACGAGGTTTTTACCAACGACGCGGGAGAATTCTCCTTCGACGACGATTTGCTGGATGCCTCCGGGGCCCGCACGGTGGGGATGCTGCGTGCTGAGTACCAAAGCGTCAATTACAGCCACTTGCTGGGTCCGATGATGGCCAAGGAAGGCATCGAGGTCGAGATATTCGATTCCGTCACGAGACCGTTGCCGCCGGCGCAGCGCATCGTCATTTTGGAACCTGGCCCGCAAGAAGTCGTCATCAACGAGAGTTACCTTTTCGCCAACGAAGAAGAGCCGCCCGTGACGTTTCGCAACCCGGTTCAGGGCGCTTTGCAGTTCTACTTGCCCGAGGAGGCAAAAGGAATCGTCGACGTAGAGGGCGTGGGCCCGGCGAAAATGAGCCTGAACGCCTCGGCCGAACCGACCGACGAACCCGGCTGGTACAAGGTGGATTTCCCGATAAAGCCCGGCGACAATCGGATCGCTCTAACTTACGTCGCCGCGCGTCCGCCGGAAGGCGAGCCTCTGGTTCTGCCGACGCGTTATCCTACCGCGCACACTCGAATCGCCGCGCCTGCTGGACCGGCAGGCGTGCAGTTGTCCGGTCCAAACCTGACCACAATGGGTATTGAGCCGCAGATGCAGGTAGAGATCTTCGACCTGGCGCTCGGCGCGGAAGCCGCCGTGACGATCGAGGGTTCCTTGGCGCCGCGGCCCGCGGCAGCAGCCGGCTCGGGCGAAGGGGGCGGGTCGCCGAATCAGATCTCGGTGGAGAATGCTCCCATCGCGGCGGAGATCTGGTGGATTCTAGCCATCATCGTGGGCATCCTGGGGATCGGTTTCTACAACCTGAACACGTCGAAGGCATGACCGGCTCCGCAATTCGGGTCGATAACGTCACGAAGTTCTTCGGCGACTTCCCCGCTGTTCGATCCGTCTCCTTCGATTTGCCGCGCGGCGCCGTCTTGGCCCTGCTCGGCCGCAACGGCGCCGGCAAGACCACGATGCTCGACATGCTGGCGGGCATCTCTTCGCCCTCCAAGGGCAGCATCGAAATTGGCGGCGCTATAAACGACGTCGACCGCCGCCGTAAGGTCGGCATTCTCGGTCACGGCCAGTGGCTCTACGACGATCTAACGGCAACGGAGAACTTGGAATTTTTCGCCAGACTCTACGATGTCCCCGGCGCTGCCGAGAAGATTCAAGGTTGGCTCGAGGACGCGGGACTAGCCCGCTTCCATCGTGCGACGATCGGAGAATTTTCCCGCGGCATGCGTCAGCGCGTGGCAGTCGCCCGGGCATTCCTGCACGACCCGGAAATTCTTTTATTGGATGAGCCATGGACCGCGCTCGACGACCGTGCCATCGAGTTTCTCTCGGGGAAGATTCGAGAAGCCCAGGGGCGTGGTTGCACCATCGTGGTCTGCTCACACCAACTGCGTGAAGCCTTGGAAGTCGCCACCCAGGTTGCCGTCCTAGATCGGGGCCGCCTGGCGCTGTTTTCTCCCAACGACGCCGAACTGCGCGCTGCGCCTGAGACGCTGTACCAGAGGATTTCGTGACGTTGTTCCTCAGACAGTCGTGGGC
>CAMPKL010000687.1 GCA_946887065.1 uncultured Bryobacterales bacterium | reverse complement strand
AATCGACTAGTTTAGACGAACGAGTAAAGCAGAGGTTAGTCTCGTGGTGATGCGGCTCACACAGCGGGCGCGTTATCGAGTCCGGCGTTGGAGCGGATGATGCGGACGGTTTCGTCGTCGAAATCGCCCAGGACAGCCTCGACTCTTTCAAGATCGAGTTCGGCTTCTTTTAGCTCCTCAATGACTTGGTTGCGCATTTCCACAATGAGGTTGCGGCCGTCGGAACGCGCCGCGGACGCTTGCTGCATCAAGCGCATTGTCGACGAAGCGCCGAACTCGGCTATCTCGGCGTTGACCTCGCGAAGGCGATAGCGGGCCCAGGCGATGTGCTGATTGGTGCGAACGAGCCGCGAGGCGGAGTCGACGCCGCGCGGGAGGTCCGGGGCGGCTTCCCAATGCTCAAGCAGCCACTGCAGCCGGCGCTGATCGGAGGCGCGATAGGCGCGCGTCGCCTCGGACATGAACTCGTGACGGCGGCGGCGCTCCTCGAAGTCGTCGGCAAGATCAGGATGAATCTTGCGGGCTAGCGAACGGAACAGGCGGCGGACTTCGTCTTCGGGCTTGAAGGCTTTTTGGGGAATTTCATCAGTACGCGTTTCGATGCCGGCTTTCAGGGCGCCGCTTCGGGCGCGATTGACCTCTGTCCAGGCGCGCCGTATTTGTTCGCGGAGTTCCTCAAGCCGGTTATAGCGAGCGCCCACGGCCGGACGAAATCGCTTCTCGAAATTGCGAAGCTCCTGACGCAGTCGATCCCGCTCTGCCTCCATCTCGGCGAGGCGGTCGCGCAATTCCGCCAACAAGGCCAGACGCCCGGTTAACGCCTTGGTCGGAGGCGGTTCGTAACGGACAAGAGCGAGGGTCACGGCGAGCGAATGGGATATGGCGCGCCGCAGAGAGTCCAGAGGCGGGCCGTATCTCCGATTCTACCGTGCCTTTGGCGGGCTACGCGCTGCGTTTGCCGCGCCGGCGCATCACGATCACGGCAAGTAATAAGATTGCGAAGCCGCCGCAAGCGAGCCGTACCATTTCAGGTTCCATGATTTCTCCTTAGACTCCGGTCATCATCGGGATCAACTTGGTGAAGATGGTCACGACGACGGGACCGACCGTAACGACAAATAGGGATGGCAGGATGCAGAAGAAGATCGGGAAGACGAGCTTGATGCCCATTTTGGCGGCCTTCTCTTCGGCCTTCTGCCGCGCGGTGAGGCGCATAAACTCCGAGTGTGTTCGTAACGTCTGAGCGATGCTGGTGCCGAAACGATCCGCTTGGATCAGAGTGCTGACCAGCTTTTTTACGTCGTCGACGTCGGTTCTCGTGCCGAGATTTTTGAGGGCCTCGGCGCGGCGTTTGCCGTGCCGCATTTCGAGATTCGTAACGGCGAACTCTTGGCTGAGTTCCGGGTAGCCGTCTTGCAGTTCGCGGCTGACTTGGGTGATCGCTTGATCGAGCCCTAGCCCGGATTCGACGCAGACGACGAGTAAGTCGAGGGCGTTCGGCAGCGCTTTTTCGATTCGCTTGCGGCGCCGCTTGACTAAGTGGTTCAAGAACTCGCCAGGGGCCATGTAACCGAGGCCGGCGGCGAAGACGATCAACAGCAAGCTGGAATCGACGCCGACGCCGAATTCCGTGCTGGCGATCCAGGCGACTAGGGGCGAGAGCAGCGTGCAGACGACTTTAGCGCCGAGAAAGACCTTGAACGCTTTCGGCGCCCGCAGGCCGGCGGCGTAGAGCCGCTTTTGAATCGCCCCTAAATCGGCAGGCGATGCAGGCATCATCTCGCCGATCTTCATGAGGGCGTCCCGGAAGGCCATGCTGGGATGGCGGGCTTCGGCCTGACGACCCTCGCCGATGACGCGCTCCAACATATTCTGCGGACTGACCCAGAACCTCATCCCGAGCAAGTACGAGACGCTCGCGACGAAGAGAAACATGAATAGGGAAAGCAATAGCGCCATCTCACACCTCGATCTTGACGATCTGCCTCATGATCAGAAATCCGACGCAGACGAAGGCGACTGCCAGACCCGCCATCCATTGGCCGATCTCCTCTTCCAAGAAGAACATCATGTGTGCGCGGTTGACGAACCACATCATGGTCGCGACCACCATGGGGATCGCCGTCAATACGGCGCTGGACATTCGCCCGTGGGCGGAGATTGTGCGTATCTGGCCGCGCAACTTGAACCGTTCGCGGATGAGCCCAGCCAGCTTCTCAAGGATCTCGCCGAGGTTGCCGCCGGTCCGCTTCTGCAAGATCACCGCAGCAACGAAGAATCGGACGTCCAACATGGGCATGCGCTTAGCGAGTTTTTCTAGGGCGACATCGATGGGCAGACCCAGGTTCTGCTCCTCGAATACGATGTGAAACTCCGACGAAAGAGGCTTATCGAATTCCTTCTGCAACATATCCAGCGAGACGGAGAAGGCGTGTCCGGCGCGCATCGCCCGGGCGACGAACAAGAGCGCGTCGGGAAACTGCGCCTCGAAGGCGTCGATGCGCTTGCGCCGAGCCCGGCGCAGATAGAGCAGGGGCAAAGAGCCCGCGCCGACAGCTGCGATAAAGCTCGCATAGTGCAACCCGGGCGGGAAAGTGTACCAACAGAAGTTGAACGCCACGATGGCTAAGGCGAGACAGCCCAGGACGATCCGCCCCGGCAACCATTCAACTCCGGCTTGCTCGGCCATCTGTTGCAAGC
>CAMPKL010000686.1 GCA_946887065.1 uncultured Bryobacterales bacterium | reverse complement strand
AATACGAACCAAATACCATTCTCTCGTTTTTTCCGATCCCGGCGCCGTCCAGCTCGAACTTTTCTTGCGAAGAGGTTTGGGCGAAGAGCATGATGCGAGCCCCAGGACGGGTCAGAGCGACCGCCTGCTCCACGATACCAGGGGCGGAAGCGGCCACTATTACGACATCAGCCCCCCGGCCCGAAGTGGCTGCCCTTAGTTCCGAGGCGATATCCACCTGAGTCGGGTCCCAGGCGCGCATCGCGCCAAGCTTTTCGGCTTTCGCAAGCCGTTCGGGTAAACGGTCTGAAGCGTAGATGCGCTCCATGCCGCGCTGTTTCAACAACATGGTAAAAAGCAGCCCGATCGGTCCTTGACCCATGACGACGATTGTCTCGTCGGGGGACAGAGCGCACTTTTCGACGCCTTTGAGGCAAGTATTCAGCGGCTCGACAAATGTGCCCCGCTCGAAGCTGACGCCGTCGGGAATCTTTTCGACGCCGGCATCGACGATCCAGTCCATGACGCGGACGTACTGGGCGAAGCCGCCGCCGGCGGGTTCAAACCCGGCGGTTACGCCGACCTGGATGTAGCGCGCGCATTGGGCGTAATCTTTGTGGCGGCAGTAGAAGCAGTCGCCGCAGGGAATGTGGTGGAAGACGCAGACACGGTCGCCGACCTGGAACTTGGTCACGCCCGATCCGACGGCGGCGACGGTTCCGGCGGTCTCGTGGCCGTAGATGCGCGGCGGCGTCAGCAGGTCGTACTCGATTTTCTTGAGGTCGGTGTGACAGATGCCGCAGGCGGCGACCTTGACGAGGATCTCGCCGGGGCCGATTGCGGGAACGCCAATTTGCTCGTAAACGACGCGTCCCGCGCCGCGGTAGACCGAGGCGGACATCAAATCAGGTGCTGTGGCGGCGGCGCTCATTGGAATCGGCAGGTTTTTAGAAACTCGGCGAGGCGCCGGGAGGCGAGATCGGCATCGCGCTTGAGGTCGAGCAGGCGCTGCCAACGGCTGCCGCTAAACCCGGCCTGCGCCAGGATCTTCCAGCCGGCGAAGGACCCGTCGGGGCGGCGGGCGCGGTTGAAGTCGACGGGGAAGTCGGTGTTGGCGTGATCGCTGACGACGCGCACGCAGTAGAAGGGAACGCGTCGTTTCGCTGCTTCGCCGGCGACGGCGTAGGCTTCCATATCCACCGCATCGGCGCCGGACTGGCGCAGCATGCCCTTTTCTTGGCGGGTTTGGGCGACTCGGTCAATGGTCAGCAGCGTTCCCTGAGCGATGCCCTCGGCATTCGGAAATGCAGGCAATTCTCCCTGATAGTCTACCTTCTCGCCGATGCGCTTCACGCGCCGCGCCAAGAAGATTTGCCCGACTTCGAGCGCGGGGTCGAGGGCGCCGACATAGCCAACGGAGACGATGGCGGAGGGGGTCTCCTTGCCGCAGACGGTCGCGACCGCTGTCCGGGCGTTCTTCATGCCGGGGCCGTTGGCGACAAACCTTGCTTTGTGGTCTGACAAATTCCCGTCGACGCCCATTGGACTGCGCCTCAAGAACTTTATATCACAAAGTCCCCGTAGCTCCAAGTGGTCTGCGGCGAGGATGAGGATCAATTGATTAGCGCCGCCTCCTGTACCTGATGATCTCAGTTGGAACCTGCACAGGGGAGTTCGGCAACACCTATCGTGAACTTTCTGAAGCGCTTGGGCGTCTTTGTACCCATGGGACGAACTGCCGCTTGGATTCTGCTGTCGGCCTCCATTCTGTTCGCTCAAGGCGGCGAGTTCGCACGCACTGAATGGTCACGCAATCAGGGCATGCTCATCGCCGATGGCGGGCGACCTGTTGCTGCCTCCGCCTCGGAACTGGCCCGCCGCTTCGGCATCGCCATCAGCGTCGAAGATCCCGAGTACATCCATCAGGCGGATGTGGTCGATGTGACCGCTCAGGTCGCTCGCAGCGCTGTCGATCACCGAATCCTCGTCCCGCGCAGCGTTCAACTGCACGTCCCATTTGAGGCGACTGCTGACGGGTCGCCGACGAATCGCGTGGCTTTGGTGGATGCTTTGATCGAAGCCGCCAATGCCGAGGTGCCATTTGGCTACCGCCTGGAAACTACAAGCACACCGTTCGCCATCGTCCCCACGAAGACGCGCAACGCAGACGGAGAGATCGTTGAAATGACGCCCTTGCTGGATCGGCTCGTGTCGATACCGCTAGGTCGGCGCAAAGTCAACGAGAGCGCCAGTCTCTTGGCGCAGGCCCTCTCGGCCCAGACCGCTCTAACCGTCAGTTGTTGCCAAGGCGCTATAGCGGGCGTCCCTTGGGGGCTAGAGGAGGCCGACTTTGGCGCTGACAACGAGCCCGCACGCAGTGTACTGCGGCGGTTGCTCCGGTTGACCTCAGGCCGCTGGATATGGCTCATGAACTGCGACCCGGCGCCTACGCAGTTCTGTTTCATTAACCTGCAAACCGTGAATACTACTCGATGATCTCGTCGAGGATGCGGCCGACGGAGCCGGAGGGCATTTCGACGTCGAGCAGGGCGGAGATGGTGGGGGCGGCGTCGTTGAGGGCGGCGGCTTTGTAGTAGCGGCCGGGTTTGATGCCGGGGCCCATGAAAATGAGCGGGATGTGGCTGTCGTAGTTGTAGGGCGAGCCGTGGGTGGTTCCCGAGCCGGAGCGGATCCAGTAGGGGTTGAGAACGATTTCGAGATCGCCGG
>CAMPKL010000685.1 GCA_946887065.1 uncultured Bryobacterales bacterium | reverse complement strand
AACCAGTCGTCGTTGTTGATCACGCCGTTGAAGCCCCGATTGCTCGACAGCGCGTAAGAGCCCAGCAGCTGATAACGCCCGGACCAGCGCCGCTCCAGCTTCACCAGAAGACCCTTGTACGTTGCCAGCCCGCTGCTCATCTGCACGGTGATCGGCCCGCTTGAGCACCGAGCCGTCGGGTCCAACAACTCAGGCCCCTGGCACGCACGAATCACCGGCCCCTGCGCAGCGGACCACCGGTTTAGATCGACGTCTCCCAAGTTCTGACGGACCGACCGACGGTAGACAAAGTCCGCCGAGGCCACCAAGCGGGTCGCCAACTCTCGCTGCACTCCAGCATTGACGTGGACGGAATACGGCGTAGCGAAGTCTCGCGCGATTAGTCCCGAGCCCTGCTTGAAGATGTCGATGTTTCGAACGGACAGGTCGGTATTGCCCGGATCGCCAAGTTGGCGCTCCAGCAGCGCCTTCACATTCGGCAGAATCTGAACGACCTGCGCGCCCCGAAAGTTCGTCGGGCCGTTTGGAAAGTTGAGGGGCGTGGACGGCGGTACGCCCGGAATGCCGGGAATCGGATTGGAGATGATCGAACCGTCAACGATGAATCGCCCAGCCCCCTGAGGTCCGATCATGGAAAGCTCACGCAGCCGCAGTGAGTCCAACGGCAGTTCGTAGTAGATGCCCGAACCGGCCCGCACGACGGTCCGGTTATCCCGCGAAACGTTCCAGGCGAAGCCGAGCATCGGCCCAAAGTTGTTACGATCCCGCTGCGTTGGCTGCAAGCCGTTGGTGTCGAACAACGGCTCCAAGAATGTCGGCTTGCTCAGCTCGTGATTCGCCAGATCAGCGTGATAGAAGTACGACAGCCCATAGTTCAGCGTGAAGCGTGATCGGACCCTCCACGAGTCTTGCCAGTAAGCTCGCCAAAGGTGATCGTGTCGCGCATCGTCGGAGGCGAACTGAGGCGGCAATGTCGGATCGCCGAACCCGACTGAGAATCCTGCCAGAGGAAGTTGCAGGATATCGTCGCGCGTCCGAAACGAGTCGGGCAAGGGGATCCGCGCTTGCGGCGGGACGCGCGGATCGGCGTTGAAGGCTCGCACAAGATCCGGCGAATAGAGCACCATTGACGCAGGCTCGACGAATTTCAGGAACCCGGTGCTGCGCTCGTACTGCCATTCGAAACCGAAGCGAATCCCGTGGCGACCCTTCTGCCACGAGACGTTGTCAGTCAGGTGATAGCGGCGCGTGTCACCACCTTGCGGCGCCAACACGAAGTTGCCGGCGACGAAATCGCTCCCTAGGATGCTGATCTCCGGCATTCCTAGTCCGACGCACTCGCCTGGGCAGTTCGACTGATCGGGCGGCAGGTTCCGCGTCTGCCAGTACCAGTAAGAGAACCTCAGCTCATTGATGAGGTTCGGTCGCAGAACGCTCGACAGGGAGCCGACGCTCTGGTCGACCCAGTTCGAGCTGGCGCTCCAGTTCGACGGGAGATTGCCCTGACCGCTCGGCGGCAAGAAGCTCTCGTTGCCGTCGTGCGTGTAGCGCACGAAAGCCATATTGCGATCGTCCAAGCGGAAGTCGAGCCGAGCGCTCACATGGTTGCTGTCGTACGGGCTCGGAAAGATCCCACCAAAGCTCGCGAAGTCTGGCGACCGCGGCTGCACGGTCGAAACGCCGTCCTGGTTGTTCCGCTCGAAGTTTGTAAAGAAGAACAGTCGGTCCTTGCGAATCGGACCACCAACCTGGAATCCCCATTGGCGTCGCGCGAAGAATGGATCGGGATTGCTAGGCTCGCGCCGCAGGGCAGGGTAGGCGGAGAGATTGTGATCTCGAAAGAAGAAAAACCCGCTTCCGCGGAGATCATTGCCGCCCGAACGCGTCACGACGTTGACCGCGCCGGCCCCGGTCAGGCCTGTTGCCAGATCGAAGTTGACGGTCTGAATCTGAAATTCTTGAACAACCTCTTGTGAGGAGTTCTGCGGCGTCCCGCCGGTCAGTGGGTTGAAGACCGGGCTGCCATCCATCGTGTACCGTGTCGCGTTTGCCGAAGCCCCCAGAACCGAGACGTCGAACTGGCGGGTGAAGAATCCTGCCCTCGGCGCGGCCGTCACGCCGGGCTCGAGGATTGCCAATTGGAAAAACTCGCGTCCGTTGATCGGCAGATTCTCGATTTGGAACCGCGAAACGACGCCATCGATGCCGTGCCAGTCGTAGCGCAGCTCGGGTAGCGCATCCAATGCCTCAATCACCTGTTCGAGCACGTCGACCGCCAGCTCAACATGAACGGATGTCGTCGCCCCCGTCTGCACGACGACTCGCTTGCGCGGGTCCTGAAAGCCCTGCGCCTCGACGCTCAACTCGTAGACCCCTGGGGGTAACAGCAATAGCGCGAATCTACCCTCCGCGTCGCCGGTCACAGAACGTTCGAGCCCGGTGGCAGTGTTGCTCGCAAGCACTCGCGCCCCGCTCACGACCGCGCCCGAAGGATCGTGAATCTCCCCAGCGATTCCCCCGGCCGGCAATTGCGCGGCCAACGGTCGGCCCGCTATACCCAGCAGACAGCAAGCAAGAAGCGCAGCACGCAGATGACTCGTAGACATGAAGGCCCTCCAGCCGCATTCAGGATCGGGCGCAACCGGCCGAAATCGATGGCCACCTTCCAGGGCGAGACGCGCTCCGCGGAGACGTGGATGCTTCCACC
>CAMPKL010000684.1 GCA_946887065.1 uncultured Bryobacterales bacterium | reverse complement strand
CGCGATGATGGCGACCAGGCCGTAGGGGCACGGCATGCCGTGCCCTCGTCCCCCCAAAACCGGCCGCCCAGAACCACGATGCCGTGCAGATGATTCGGCATGACCACAAACGCATCCAACTCCGCCGCCGGGAAATGCTCAGGGATCGCCTTGCGACCGCCCGTGTGGCGGCGCTCATGGGCGGGAATCTGCTTCGTGCGCTCGGCGTGCGCGGCATCCGCCGCCGCAATCGCAGCCAGCACTTCCGCCTCGTTGAACAGCAGCCCTTGGTCGGGGTTCTTTGCCGCCGCGTCTTGCTGGCTCGAGCGGCCGTAAAACTGTGCCTTGAGCCACCGAACTTCTTCTTCGAGCAGTACCGCGCGCTCGGTCAGTCGCTCAATCTCGCCTTTGAGCTTGCGGTTCTCTTCCTTGACGGCTTGCGCTTGCTCAAGGCGCTCGGCGTTGATGCGCTCGAGCACCTTCAGCCGCGCTGCAAGCTCGGCGTTCTTATCGCGAAGTTTTTGTGAACGATCGGTGGAGGCGAGCACGGAATCGAAGTATACCGAGCTCGCCTCCGAACTCAATGCAATCGAAAGAAGTTATCCCGCACATGCAAGCCGCAACTGTCGATGCGGCTGCCGAAACACATCGTAGCCGTCGAGCAGCCAGTTCAGCTGCTCTGCTGTCAACGTCACAACGTCTTCGTCCGCCTTGCGCGGCCACACGAACTTCTCCTTGCTCTCGATGACCTTGTACCAGAGCACGAAGCCGTTCTTGTCCCAGGCCAGAAGCTTCACCCGATCGTAGCGCTTGCCGACGAAGGCATAGATCGCGTTCGCCTTGAACGGGTCCTCTTGAATCGCTTCCTGCACCAGCGTCGCAAGCCCCGTCCTCTGCAGCCGCATGTCGATCGGCTCGCGGTGCAGATACACCCGCAGCCCCTCGCCCTCAGCCCGCAGCATGATCGGCTCCGTTCAGCAGCGCCGTCATCCAGCTCGCTTGCGGCCAATCCCGGCACTCGAGCGTCCAGCCGCTCGGATGCCGTAAACGGCACATCGCCTCGCCGTCCTTCGGTCCGTCGGCGCCGAGACGCACCGCCACAAACTTGCCCGGTGGCTTCTTCGCCTTCTTCGGCGCCTTCCTCTTCGGCCCATCGAACGTCCGTGGCACGACTCCCTTCTCGACGAGCTCGCGCCTCACCGTGTAAAGGCTTCGGACGTTGAGCCCAACGTTCTTGCAGTAGGCCGTCAGCGACAGGCCTTGCTCCTCGGCTGCCCGCCGGTGCTCGAAGTACGCCTGCTCCCGCGCCGTCAACTCCGCCTGCTTCGCTTCCATCTCGCTCTCCGTCTGCGCGGCAACGCGCCGCGACGACAGCATCGCGAGATCGGATCAAGTCAGAAAGACGGGGTTGCTGGAGTGCTTACCCTCGAGCAGTGGATTGTTGCGCTGCATGATCGAGTCGGTTATCGAAAAGCCCTCGTCGCCGTCGCCAACAAGCACGCGCGCATCATCTGGGCGATCCTCGACAAAGGCGAGGACTACGATCCGAACGCGTGGCGGCGGCTCGCAGCCGCTTCCGCCAACGCATAGAACGACTTTTCTCGACGACGCAACGTAAAGATCGACCACGAGGTTAGACCGAGCACGGTGAAAACCTGGCTAACAAGCTGGCAGATACCAAGCGCAGCCGACCGATCATCGGCCGCGCCATCTGGCCGTCAACTGAATAAGGACACCGTGCGCGCCTTAAATATCTTGGCCCGGACGCGCTTCTTGCGCGATCCAACAAGGCCGTGTAGAGAGATGCAGTCTGATTCTCTCCGTCGATCTCCGCCGTTGCGTTTCGCTTCCGCTCGCTCGCCGCCGTCGGCGCGAGAGGAAAAAAATCAGTGGCTACTCTTGACGGGGAACTCCGTAGAGCTTGTTAGGCGCTTGGCACAACACCGGGCGGAGCCAGTTCAATTGTTCGCTTCCCTCATGACACTGTGGCCCTTCAACGTCTCCGCGGGCTACGCGCTTCATGCGCAGCAGGACAAGCTCGGATCCGTCAAACATCAGTCGCGACGATGACAGAAACTTCGACGGCTCACCACCGCGCTGCACCACGATCACCTGTTCCGGAAGAAGTGCACCAGAGCCGGCGCGAACGAGGGCGAAAACCGGCGGTTTCTGGATGGCCGGAACGAAATCACCTCCGTGCAGCTGACTGAAACGACGCCGGCGGACCGAACCAGATGAGGATGATCGAGCAACTGCTCGAATAGCTGCGATGCGTTCCATCTGCCGCCTAACCTCGCAGTTCAGCCGCGGCGTGCTGCCGTATGAAGCGCGCCGCACGTGCATAATGAAATGACGCACGTGCGGCGCGCCGCGCAAACGCCTGAAGCCGTCGGCTGCAACTGCTTGTTAGGCGTCACGCGTTGACCTCAAATCCACTCTTTATCCACCCAGCGACTAGTGTACGAATCTTGCGTATCGCTTCAGCATGGGTCATTGGCGTCGCAGGAGGTTGCCACTTCCTCTCGGCGTGTCTACCTTCTATCCCTAGCACGGCATAACTGTTGGCAGTTTGTGAGAAACGCTTGGCATCGGAGCGGGTAATCCAGCCATTCTCGTACAACTGACCACCCACTGCTGATTGGACAATTTCGAACGCTAGATAGAGTTCCGGCCAAGTGGGCTTCGCACGCCCAACTATGCGCAGCGCATTGGTCATGGCTAGATTGGAC
>CAMPKL010000683.1 GCA_946887065.1 uncultured Bryobacterales bacterium | reverse complement strand
GTTCGAGACCTCATTCGCGAGGCGCGTATTAACCAGTTCGTCAATGATGAGCTTTTTGTCACGGATTCTGGCCACCGAGAGCTTAAACACTACAGAAAAGCAAGGGATGAGAACAAAGTCCCGCTGCAAGAGAATAGAGAGCTGTATTATCCTGTCAGTCTGAGGCCGCCAAGAACGAAATCTAGTTGAAGCCTGGGCGCAACCCAGGGTCGGCGGATTCGGAGACGAATCCACCAGGAGCGCTGATTCAGCGACTCTGCGAGCTAGCTGTCGCTTAAGGGCTAGTGTTCGCCACGCCTTCAAGCGCGGCGGGGACTGGGCGGCAGGCGCGGCGAATCCTACCCATGCGGGTTCAAAGTAGATGGAATCCTGGCGGCCTCAGGTGTATCGCGCGCAAGCTCCTCCCAGCGTGGACGAGGACGTCTTGGACAACGCAGTTGCGATCGGCTCGCTGACCGCAAGTATTGGCTCTCGCCTCCCGCCCATATTTAGCCTTCGCCATCTGGCACACTACACCGCGGCGAACTATTCGATCCTTCGGGACATCGTATGCCGGCGCAGAGTCGAACCGTATCGCACTTTTCGCATCCAGAAGCGATCGCTGGAGGGTGACGGGCGGCGGTTTCGGCGGATTTGCGTGCCGGAGCCGACGTTGCGCGCAGTTCAACAGTGGATCAACCGGCGGATATTATCGTGCGCCGCGCCACATGAAGCGAGTACGGCCTTCGCAATGGGCTCTTCAGTCAAGCGCGCCGCAGAGCGGCACTGTTGTGCTCGGTGGCTAATCAAAGTAGACCTTACAAGATTTTTCGAATCAATTTCGGAGGTGAGAGTTTACCGGGTATTTCTGAGTCTGGGGTACCAGCCTCTAGTTTCTTTGGAACTGGCGCGGCTGTGCACTCGCGTTGATCCGACGGAGCGTTCGGACCCTCATTGGACAGCCCGATGTCCGACTACGATACGTGAATACGTAGTTGATTATTTGGGCCATCTACCACAGGGGGCACCTACTAGCCCCATGTTGGCAAACTTCGCCATGCTTGAGTTTGATGAGAAGTTGATCGAACTGGCGGCAAGGTACGGTCTACAGTATAGCCGGTATGCGGATGATATCACCCTCTCCACTGGCGCGCGGGAGTTTAGCTACGGAGATGCGAAAGAGATCATTCACCTAACTTACTCTCATATTGGGCAGTTTGGTCTATCGCCGAATGTTGCCAAGACAAGCATTTCCCCGCCGGGCGCTCGCAAGGTCGTCTTGGGCCTCCTCGTGGATGGCCCCCAACCGCGCCTAACCCGCTCGTTCAGACACAATCTCCGGAGACATCTCCACTACCTACTTAACCCAGAGGTAGGCCCGAGTCGACATGCCGGAGCAAGGGGGTTCACAGCTGTTGCGGGCTTGAAGAATCACGTTGCAGGCTTGATTGCCTTTGCACATGACATCGATCCCAGATTCGCCGCTAGTTGCTGGGACCAGTTCGATCGAATCAATTGGCCAGTTTGAGCCGTGTCATCCCAGCTGTCACGTTCATACTCTTGGCCGGAGCTAGATCCGTGTTCACAATCTAGCCGGAGTTGAGGTATTCTCTCGGCGTGCCGAAATCCGAATCCAAACTGACCGCAAAGGGCTGCCTCGCAGCCCTCGGTAGTCTCGCAGTTACGGGAGTCCTCATCTGGGCACTCTATCGGTCAATCTACCGCCTCCTCGCGCACCTATTAACGCTGGATCCCAATGTAGCGGCAGCGATCATTGCCGGCAGCGCGACCGTCATCGTGTCCACCGGTTCCGTTGTCCTGTCAAAATACCTCGAAAGACGCGACGTGATATCAAGGGAACATCGTGACAAGAAGATCCCAGTGTATGAAAGCCTAATTAGCTTCTTGTATCGAACGCTTTTCGGTTCAAAAACGGGTAACGCCCCGACAGAAGCCGAAACGATGAAATTCATCGCCGAGTTCACTGATCGCGTCACGGTTTGGGGTTCAGATGGGGTATTGAAGGCGTTTAGCGATTTTAGACGCGAAGCGGTCAATGCGACATCCGGCAACGCCGGGGGCAAGTCGGTGCTCTTCGCCTACGAGGACTTACTCTACGCAGTCCGGCGAGACCTAGGCCACGGCAATCGGGGGCTGAAACGAGGCGATATTCTCGCGCTGTTCGTCAACGACATAGAAGAGCATCTGAAAAAGAACGCTTGAAGCCAACCGGCATGTGGTCGTACCAAGCGGACGGGAGCCCAGACGTGGATCTCGGCACAGACGCAAACACCGAAAGCAGAGGGGACGCGTGCCGATCCGTTTGCCCACAGCTCACGCTGTGAGCTATTGACTACGCTGATCTGACGGGCTGAGGAGAAGGCTGTTCACAGCCGTGACCTATTCCGCCAGGAATTGGCTGGTGAACTTCACGAAGTGCTGTAGCCTCTCTCTAGCCGCGCCGGAATCAATCGATTCGGCAGCAAGAGCGACTCCATCCTTGAAGTTGTCGGCTCTTCCTGCGGCGACCAGAGCCGCGGCCGCGTTAGCCGACACAATGTCGCGCTGAGGCCCGTGCTGACCGTCGAGAATACGTTGCAAGATTAAAGCGCAGTCTTCGCGCTCGCCGCCGGCCAAGGAAGCGGAGGTGGTCTGCTCCAGCCCGAAATCGGCAGCCGTGATCGTACTCTCCACCACGGCGCCGTCACGCAACTCAGCGATGTGCGTCG
>CAMPKL010000682.1 GCA_946887065.1 uncultured Bryobacterales bacterium | reverse complement strand
GTTGGGTCGTCAAGACGCACTCCGGCTCCCAGGGCGAACGCATCGAGTGGCGCAACTCTATCTACTAGCGGCCCGGCGCCGGGCCGGCATTCCTTCCGTTCCACCCGTGGTTGGAATACGATACGGATAGCCATGCTGCTGCGTTTGTTATTCATTTTGCCGGGGCTCGTCGCCGTCAGTCTCCCCTGCGCCGCGGCAGAGCAAGCCGTTCTCGAGTTTGTTCAGCAACATTGCGTTGCCTGTCATGGCGCCTCAGCGCCCGCCGGCGACCTCAACCTCGCGAACGTGCAGGGCTCGTTCGAGGAGCGGCGCCAGGACTGGGAGCGCGTCATCGCCAAGGTAAAAACCGGCGAGATGCCCCCAGCCGGTCTGCCCCGCCCCGACAAGGCCCAGACCGACTCGGTCGTTTCGTGGCTGCAAGCGGAATTCGCTCGCCGGGACGCCGCGATCGTCCCCCAAGCCGGGCGTGTGACGGCGCGACGGCTAAACCGCAACGAATATAACAACACCATTCGTGATTTGCTGGCTGTCGAAATGCAGCCTGGCGCCGACTTCCCCGCCGATGAGGCGGCTTACGGATTCGATAACAACGCCGATGCTCTCAATCTGTCCCCGGTGCTGATGGAGAAGTACTTTGACGCGGCCGAGCGGGCGGTGCGCGCCGCCATCTTCGGCCCGCCGGTTCTTCAGCCGGCCGCCGTGCATTATCCGCTTCCAGTACGCATTAATATCCTCGCAGGCACGAAAAGCGACCTGCCGGACCTAACGCACTACGACCGCACAGGGTTGAGCACGGTCCACGCGGCGCACGTCGTTCATCGTTTCCCGGTAGACGGGGAGTACACGTTTAATATTGTTCTCAACGGCCATCGCCCCAACGGTTCCGAACCGGTCCAGCCGGCGCTCTACATCGACGGCAAGTTGATTGGCGAGGGAGATGTCGATGCGACAGACCTCGAAGGCCAGAGCATCCTGCTGCGGACGAACGTGACGGCGGGAGAACACCTGCTCTCCACCACTTATCACAATGTCTACTCGGGTTTGCCTGCGAGCTACGGCGGACCGGAGCCGTCAACTCGGGAAGCGATCAAACTAACGTCGGGCCGCGGCAAGGAGCTGAACGAGGCTGACCTTGAAATCCTGCGCAAATTCGGCACGCGCATCAAGACCGACCGCAGCGAGACGCGCATCGATCCCCGTTTTGAATCGATCGATGTCGGCGGACCGTTCACGCAAACCACCGAGCCTTCCGCCGAGAGCTTGAGCAAGGTTTTCGTTTGCACCGAAAAGACGGACGCTTGCGCTCGCCGAATCGTCAGCGAGTTTGCCGGGCGCGCCCTACGCCGTCCAGCGAGGAAAGAGGAGGTCGACTCCTTCTTTAAGTTCGTGGGACTCGCTCAGAAGCAAGGCGACTCCTTTGAAGAAGGTATCGCCGTCGCGCTGCAATCGATCCTGGTATCGCCGCACTTCCTCTACCGCATCGAACAGGAGCGGCCCGCGTTGGCAAGCAACAGCACGGCACCGCTGAGCGACTATGAACTCGCGTCGCGGCTGTCGTACTTCCTGTGGAGCAGCATGCCTGACGACGAACTGCTGCGCCTTGCCGGCGAAGGACGCTTGCGCCAACCCGCGGTTCTCGATGCCCAAGTGCGCCGCCTGCTACAGGATCCCAAGGCCTCCGAACTGGTCAAGAACTTCGGCGGCCAGTGGCTGCAATTGGCCAACATCGATGTGGTCCGCCCCGATTTTGAGAAGTTCCCCGAATGGGAAGACAGCTTGCGTGCGGCCATGCGCCAGGAGACGGAGCTATTCCTGAAATACATTGTCCAGGAAGATCGCAGCGTGCTCGAAATGCTGCGGGCCGATTACACCTTCATGAACGAACGCCTTGCGCGGTTCTACGGAATCGAAGGGGTGACGGGGCCGGAGTTCCGCAAAGTGTCGATGACAGGAACCCACCGCGGCGGAGGTTTGTTGACGCAAGCGAGCCTGCTGACGGTCTCGTCCTACTCGACGCGCACGTCGCCGGTGCTGCGCGGCAAATGGATTCTCGAAAACCTGCTCGATCAGCCGCCGCCTCCTCCCCCGCCGGGCGTACCGCCGCTGAACGAAGCGAGCGTCGGCGAATCGGTGTCGCTGCGCCAAGAGATGGAAGCGCATCGGGCCAATACCGTCTGCGCCTCGTGTCACTCGCGGATGGATCCTCTCGGCTTTGGCCTGGAGAACTTCAACGCCATCGGCGCTTGGCGCGCCGCCGACGGCAAAGTACCGGTCGACGCTTCGGGCACGCTGCCGGACGGCACATCCTTCCAAGGCGCGGAAGAGTTGAAGACGATTCTGTTGAAGGAGAAGCAGGACTTCGTCGACTGCCTCTCGGAAAAACTGCTGATCTATGCGCTCGGCCGCGGGCTGGAGCGCTATGATCGTCCTGCCTTGGCAAAGATTTCCGCCGCCGTGACCGCCGGCGACTACCGTTTTTCCGGGCTTATACTGAGCATCGTGACTAGCCTGCCGTTCCAAATGACGAGCGCCGGCCCAGACGCCGCCCTGGCCCAAGATCGAGGAAGACCGCAATGACGTTCCTAACCAAGAAGCATCTTCACCGCCGTACGTTGTTGCGCGGCGCCGGCGCCGCAATTGCCCTGCCCTTGTTGGACGCCATGCTGCGCGCTTCCGGATTTTCCGCAGTCGTCACATTGAAGCCGCTCGA
>CAMPKL010000681.1 GCA_946887065.1 uncultured Bryobacterales bacterium | reverse complement strand
GTCGTCGCTTTGTCCAGCGTGCAGAGCTCTGAACTCGTCGTGCCGGTCGCCGCTCTCGATCTCCCGTCCGGAGACAGCCTGCCGCCGGACGAAGTGCGTCCCTGCGCGGATGTCCTGACGGACTTGACCCGCGGCGGCTACGCTTTAGCCGCGTCCACGCCGATCACACGACGGGCTCATCCTCCCGAGGATGTCTTTCTGCGACCGAAGCCGTCTGTCACTGAGAGATTAGAGTGGACCATCCAGCTCACCAGTTCCGTGGCCCTGCTTTCGTGCGACCCTCTGTCCGACAGGGTGGCGAGCTTCGCCGACGGCGCCAACCCCTCGCAGTGGACGATTCGGGAAGGTTCTTCCTGTGCCGCGTACCTAGCCGGGATGCTCGCACTCGGCGGCGAGATCATCGCTCGCCACGCGGTGGCTCCGCCCGGCAGCACGCCGCCCGCCGGTCCGGTCACCGTTTACGCAGCGTATGAATTGATTCGGGCATTTCCCGCGCCCGACCAGAGCCTGCCCCGGAACCCTCGCATCAACAAGGGCCGCGACCGGCTCCCATAAATTACAACCGCGCTTGAAGGTTCTTGAGTTCGCGGATTGCCGCTTCGGCCACTCGCGGATCCGCATCATTCGTCAGCCGTTGCAAATGTGCGACGCTGCCTTGGTCGCCGGATCGGGAGACCACCGTCGCCAGTTCGATCTTTTGATTCCGCGTGCCGCTCGTCAGCGGCGTGTAGAGTTCCGCCAAAATTCGCGGCGTACGGGCCAGTTCGATCAAGAATGCCCGCGCTTCGCCCTTATGGAACGAAGAGTCCAGCCCATCGACCAGGTATCGGACTTTCTCCAAATCGCCCAAATTGACAGCGGCGAAGGCCATCGACAACCGCGCTGATTCGCTCTTCTCCTGGGCGAAAGCGTCGTTGATCGTCGTCAAATCGCCGGCCGCACCGCCGCGGCCCAAGCCTTCAGCGGCAGCCGCGCGCATCTGTTCGTCCTTGTCGCGCAAGAACAGCAAGAATGTCCGCTCCTCGCCGTTCTCGGGGATCTTGGCCAACGCCACAAGCGATTCCCGGCGAACGGTCTTGTCGCTGTCGCCCTTGGCCAAGCGTGAAAGATCGCCAATCGCTTCTTTGACGCGCAATTGCCCTGCCGCATGAGCAGCAGCAGCCCGCACGTCCGCGTTCGGCGATGCCAACGACGGTACAACCTCCGGCCCAACGCTCAGATCGCCGATTTTTTCCAGCGAACGCAGCGCCTCAATCACGACCGTGTCGTTTTCCGAACGCAGTGCTTCCTTGAGCTGCGGCAGAGCCGCCGAACCCCGCAAGATACCCACGGCGCGGGCCGCGTTGGCGCGCGAATCCATGCTGCTGCCGCCGGTGATCAACGGCGCGATCGCCGCGATGTCCGCGGACGCCGGCTGAAGACTAGGCTGGACGATCATCGGTTCCGGCGTCGTGAATCTCTTCTTGACGTTGCTGCCGAAGGATTTCACCGAATTCAGCCAGCCGAACTTCACGTAGCCGGGAATGTAAAAGTTGACGATCCCGTCGACGGCCATCGATTGGAAATCGGGGTTCGCGTCACGTGTGAACTCCCGCAACGGCTCCAGGCATTGTTGTCCGCCGACCTTGATCAACGCTATGAGCACTTCGTCGCGAACGTCCGGCGCCGGGTCCTTCACCAAGCCGGCCAGGGCTTGGCACTTCTGGGCGCCGCCGCCGGCGCTGTCGGCAAGTTGCTTAACAGCCTTTAGGCGGAGCTTGGCGTCCGTGCTTTGCAGATCCGACTGGGCCAGCAGGATGCCGCCAAGCGGAAGCGCGAGGAAGAGAGCGAAGGATAGGGGGATATGTTTCATGGCGGCCAACCTCAAGGGGTTTGACGAGCATTATACGTATTCCAGTTGGACCTTTTTTTTGACGATGCCCGCGTCGTAGCCCAGATCGAGCAAAAGCTGTGCGGATCGCAACACTTCCGGGTCCATATCCGTCGTGTGATGGTTCACGTACATGCCGACGAACTGGTCCGCGTCTTCATTCGACAGACCGCGCCCAAACTGCAGCGCATACTCCAAAGCCGCCTCGCGATGATCGAGAGCGTACTGTATGCTCTCGCTCAAACAACGCCTCGATTCCTTCTTCACATCCTCCGGCAGACTGCGCAGAATGCAGTTCGCGCCCAGCGGCAGAGGCAGATTGTGGACTTCCTTCCACCAAGCGCCAAGGTCAACGACGTTGTGCAGTCCCGAGTCCTCCCAGGTCACTTGCCCCTCGTGGATGATCACTCCCGCGTCGACCTCGCCCCGCTCCACCGCCGGCAGGATCTGGTCGAAGTCCATCACGACCTCTTCAAACTCCGGCTCGTACAGCCGCATCGCCAAATACGCCGTCGTCATCAAGCCGGGTACGGCGATCCGCTTGCCCTTGAGCGCCTTCGGGTCCAGCGCTTCCTTGGCCATCAGGATCGGGCCGTAACCGTCGCCGACGCTAGATCCCGCCGCCGTCAAGATGTACTTATCCGCTACGTAGGGATAAGCATGATACGAAATCGCCGTCATGCCGTAACGGCCTTCCTGCGCCGCCACGTTCAGCGATTGGATATCGCTCAAGATGTGCTTGAAATCGACGATATCCGAGCTGACAAGGCCCTTCGCCAGGGCATAAAACATGAAGGCGTCGTCCGAATCCGGACTGTGCGCAATTTCGACCAGGTGCTTT
>CAMPKL010000680.1 GCA_946887065.1 uncultured Bryobacterales bacterium | reverse complement strand
GCGGACGTATCCTAAGAGGCGATGGTTTTACCTGGGCATCGCAGGCGCTCCGTCGCCCTGGCCATCGTCTTCGGCATTCTGCTGATTGCGGTGGCGGTGGCGTTGAACGTCAGTTGGATCGTCATGAATTGGCGGACTGGTCTGCTGCTTGTCGCCGGCGTTCTCTCGTTCCTGATCCTGATCGCCGGGCTCACGCTCAATACCGTTTTCCTCGTTCGCGAAATCCGCCGCAACGAACAACACGATGCCTTTATCAACGCGGTCACTCACGAATTAAAGACGCCCGTTGCCTCAATTCGCTTATATCTGCAAACCCTACAGCAACGCGATATCGAGCCTGATAAACGCCAAGAGTTTCTCAGCACGATGCTCTCGGACACTGACCGCCTGCAGTCGACCATCGACCAGGTCCTGCTCGCGGGCAAGACCGGCTCAAGCCGCAAAATCGCGCACCGAAGCGACGTCGACTTAGCCGAACTCATCGATGACTGCGTGATGGTCGCTTCGCGGCGCCACGGTCTGTCCGGCGGGGAATTGGCAGTTCAAAATCGCATCCCCGAAGGCGAGTCTTTGGTCGTGGACGGCGAGCCCGAAGAACTCCGCGCCGCGATCGGCAACCTGCTCGATAACGCCGTCAAGTATTCGGGAGAAACGATCAAAGTCCTGGTCGAGTTAGAAAAGCTCAGCGGACGCCGCGCTGCAATTCGCGTTACCGACACCGGCGTCGGCATTACCAACGACGAGTTGAAGCGAGTCTTCAAGAGGTTCTATCGGATTCCCGGCGTCTTAAGCACGCGAGTCAAAGGTACCGGCCTCGGATTGTCGATCGTCCTATCGGTCGCCAAGCGTCATGGCGGCAAGGCCTACGTCGAAAGCCAAGGGAAAGGGAAGGGCAGCGCATTCACCATTGAGCTGCCGCTGAAGGCATGAGCCGAGTTCTTATTGTCGAAGACGAGGAGCACCTCGCCGCAGGGTTGCGCTTTAACCTTGAGGCCGAAGGCTATGACGCCGTGGTTGCCGGCAGCGGTGAAGCTGCGATCGACAATCTGCATGGAGGCGACGGCTTCGATCTCGTCGTACTCGACGTCATGTTGCCCGGCATCGATGGCTTCGAGGTGGTCAAGCGTTTGCGGGAAGCGGGCAATTACATGCCCGTCTTGATGCTCACTGCTCGCGGTCAGTCCGAGGACGTTTTGCGCGGCCTCTCCGCCGGAGCTGACGACTACCTCCCGAAGCCTTTCGATCTCGAAATCCTAGTCGCCCGCATCCAAGGCCTGCTGCGCCGCAAGGAATGGGCTCGCAAACAAGAATCCGAGGGTCAGGCCGAGCCTGCCGAATATGCTTTTGGCGACAACCGCCTCGACTTCGAACGCCAACTGATCGCTCGCGACGGCGTCGAACAGCCGCTCACCCTCATGGAGGTGAATTTGTTGCGTTACCTCATCCGCAATGAGGGTAAGAACGTCTCGCGCAAAGCATTGCTCGAAGAAGTCTGGGGCGTTCGCGAAGACACCGACACGCGCGCCATCGACAACTTCGTCGTCCGCTTAAGGAGATACATCGAAGTCGACCCCGCCAAACCCAAACACCTGCTCACGGTGCGCGGCGTTGGCTACCGCTTCGTGGCCGAGCCCGCCGATTCGCTAGAGTAAAGCCCTATGCCGTGCTGTCTCCTGCTGCTTCTCGCGATAATCGGACCCCGGTTCGTCATCGTCTTGCTGGCGCTGTTTTCCAATTACCTTCAAACGGCCTACACCGGACTGCTCATTCCGCTGCTCGGCTTCCTATTCTTGCCTTTCACCACCCTCGCTTATGCCTGGGCCATCAACACCACCGGCGAAGTTTCGGGCCTTCAGTTAGTCGTCGTCGTCATTGCCGTTCTCGTTGACCTCGGCGTGTTTGGCGGCGGGGCCGATCGCGGACGCCGGCGGCGGCGCCAACAACAGGGCAGGATACTAGAAGCGGACGGGACCGTCGAGTAGCACCGTCCCGAAAAACAGCAGCTCGGACTCCAGCGCTCGCTGGGCCGTTTCCGACTTGCGGAAGCCGTGCTGTTCGCCCGCGAATAACACGAACGCCGTCGGCACGCCGCGCTCTCGCAACGCGCGGAACATCATCTCGGCCTGGTTCGGCGGTACGACTTTGTCTTCGGATCCATGCAGGAAAATCACCGGCTCGGTGAGTTTGTCAACCGAGTGAATCGGCGAGCGTTTCTCGTAAACCGCCTTCTCCTCGGGATACTTGCCGATCAGCCGGTCGAGATAGCGCGATTCGAATTTATGAGTTTCCTTGGCCATCACTTCCAGATCGCTGATGCCGTACAGGCAGGCGCCCGCGGCGAAAACATCGTGGAAGGCAAGGGCCGCCAGCACCGTAAAGCCGCCCGCGCTACCGCCGCGAATGATCGTCTTCGCCTCATCGGCGTGGCCTTGCGCGGCGAGAAAGGCGACTGCCGTCGCACAATCGCTCACGTCGATCTCCCCCCACAGCCGATCGAGCATCCGGCGATAGTCGCGCCCATAGCCGCTGCTGCCCGCGTAGTTCACATCGAGCCAACCGAATCCCCGGCTTGTCCAGTACTGCACGCGCATGTCCAACGTATTCGAGCGCCGCGCCGTCGGGCCGCCGTGAACTTGCACAATGACCGGCGGCCTATCGCCCTTGGGCGCTCCAACGTCCGGGTTCACCGGAGCGTAGTAGTAGGCGTGAATTGGCG
>CAMPKL010000679.1 GCA_946887065.1 uncultured Bryobacterales bacterium | reverse complement strand
GTAGTAAGCCGGCCATCAAAATTACGCCGAGTATCCACGGCAGGTAATTTGGCGGGCTAGCGGGAAACGCCATCAGCGCGAGGGTGGACAAGAAGCCGGCGGCCGCCGCTAGCGCCGGCGTGATCGGGAAGGGTCCTTCGGCCCGATTGGCGCGTATCAATGGCTCTTCAAAAACATGGAAGAGGACGCTTAACGCGGCGGCAATGGCCACCGATTCCCAAGACAGCGCCGTCGTGAAGTCCAGGCGTGAGGTCCAGACCATGAAGATGGCGACCGATGCGGCGGCAGAGCCCAATGGCAATAACGGGAAGCGATCGACGCGGTCGATCCACAACGCGGCGGCCGACAAAATGAACATCAAGCCGGCGATCGGCAACAGGTGTTCGCTGAGTTCCGCCCTGCCGGCGAAGTACAAGGCCAGCGCGAAGGGCAACAGCAGGCCGGCGCCTTGCGTAAGCCGCCACGAAGGGTCGCCTTCGGAGTCGTCTTCTTGAGTTGCGCCGAACTTTCCCGCAGCGGCGAAGAAGGCGGCGAACAACGCGAGGATCCCAAGACCCAACAGGGATTGCGGCGTCTCCATCTTGGTGACGATCCAACCGGCCTGATAGAAGGTGGTTGCGCAGAGGCCGATGAGGGTCAGCAACGGCCACTTCCGTTCGCGGGCGAGAGCGAATAGGCCGACGTTAAGCAGCAGCAAGTAGCCGAACAGGCCAATCGGATTGTTCTGCCCGCTGGAAAGCAACAGCGGCGTGGCGAAGCCGCCGGTCAAACCAAGCAGGGCGATCTCGCGCGCCCTGTGGCGCCAGGAAAGCATTCCGCAAACGACGGTCGTCAGACTCATCAGCGCGAAGGCGAGTCCCGTGCCGATGAAGCCGTAAAGATTCTTCGCTGCCCAGGTGGAGGCGTAGAAGACAATCACGCCGGCGCCGGCCAGGGCATTGGCGGTCGTCGTATAGCCGCGCTTGCGCAGGAACTCCGAGCCGACGATGGCGCAGC
This sequence comes from uncultured Bryobacterales bacterium, assembly GCA_946887065.1. The sequence continues at coordinate 1,721 of CAMPKL010000679.1, read as the reverse complement.
AGCCCACCACGAAGCCGATTGCGACGCGAACGATAGGCGGGATCAGGCCGTGCTCGATCGAATACTGCAAGAACAGCAGCGCCGCTAGGCCCAAAACGATTGCTCCCAACAGCGCCGCGCCGCGTACGCCGATCAGCCGCTCCCACTCGATGCCGGACCGGGCTGCGGCAGGCGGGGCATAAACCGGCGCCTCCGCTTCCACGGGAGCGGGTGGTGGTACGTAGCGTGGCGGTGGCGGAGGTTCGGGACGCGCCTCTTCGGGCGGCGTCTCTGAAACGCTCAGGGGCGCCGGTTCGACGACCTGCACGGCAGTCGGCGCTTCTTCGGGCGCCGGCGCGGCTGCTCGGCCTTGTTCGAGCTTTTCGATGCGGGTCAAGAAGGCTTTGCGAACGGCCGAGATTTCGAGATTGAGGTCGGCGATACGCCGCGACAACTGCTCGTTATGCTGGCGCAGCGAACTCAGCTTCTGGCCGAAGACGATAGCCAGCACGACTAAGATAATGAAGGTCCACATGGGTGAACGCGAGAGAATTGTATCAGCGATGTCCCGTTAGGAGACTGGCCATTTCTCTCTGTATTTCAATCGTCGTGCAGGCCGCCTCATTTTCCAAGCCGATAGCGCCCTTAGGGGGAGTACGGTAAGTCGCCTTAGGCGGCGCCGCCCCGCAGAGCCTAGCATAAGAATGTGAAGAAGCAACCGAGGAAGGTCTTGATCGTCAGCTGCTCGCTCAATACCGACAGCCACTCGCACCGGCTGGCGGCCGCGGCGGAAGCGGCACTGAAACAAGGCGACAGCGAGACGAAACTCGTCGACCTGCGCGACTACGAGCTGCCGTTGTGTGACGGCGAGACGACATACGACGCACCGGCCGCCAAGAAACTCTCGAAGATGATTGCCGACTCCGACGTCATTCTGTTGGCCGCGCCGATTTACAATTACGACCTCAACGCGGCCGCCAAGAACCTCGTCGAGCTCACCGGCACGTCCTGGAAGGATAAAGTGGTCGGCTTCCTGTGCGCGGCCGGCGGACGCAGCAGCTACATGAGTCCCATGGGGATGGCGAGCAGCTTGATGTTCGATTTTCGCTGCGTCATCGTGCCGCGGTTCGTCTACGCCATCGGCGAAGATTTCCGCGATGGCTGGGAGCTTTCGGAACTTGTCCAAGAGCGCATCCAACAGCTTTGCACCGAGGCCGTTAAATTGGCCAACGGTCTGGCGAGTTAGCGCGGCGGCGGAACGTAGTCGGGCGGTTTATCGCCGCCTTCGCCAAAGAAGTAGGCTTCCATCTGCTTCAAGATCATTTCTTGGGCTTCCATGGTCGCCGGGTTCAGGCGGAACTCGTTGATGATCATCTTCAGATGTTCTTTCCACATGTCCCAGGCTTGCTTGGACACGTTGTCGTAAATCCTCTGACCGAGAGGATGATCAAAAGGCGTTTCATCGAGACCCGGCAGGTCTTTACCGAGTTTGGCGCAGTGGACGATGCGTTCCGGCATTCATTAACTCCAAACTTCCTATTCTAGAACCGATTGCCGGTGAAGCCGCCGTCCACGTAGATCTCCGTGCCCGTGGTGAAGCTGCCTGCAACGCGGGAACACAGCAACAAGACCGCGCCGACCAACTCGTGCGGCTCGCCGAAACGGCCCATCGGAGTCTGGGTCATGATGCTGGCGACGCGCTTCTCGTCGAGAATCTTGCGGTTCTGCTCGGCGGGGACGAA
>CAMPKL010000678.1 GCA_946887065.1 uncultured Bryobacterales bacterium | reverse complement strand
CCAGTGTCGCAGGCCGAGTGGAAAGTGCCGCGTAAGGGCACAAACCGCCTGAAGGTGGACAGAGTCAGCCGCGATTTGCCTTTTAATTCGCGCGGCGGCATGTCGGTGGACTACTACTTCCCGGTCGATGCCGAGTATGTAATCAAGTTAGACGTGCGCCTGCAGGAGTTTCCTGAGGATAGCCTGTACGAGGTGCGCCTGCCCATGACGGCGGGCAAGCACACGGTGGGTGCGACGTTTTTCGCTAGTTCGGCCAGAAACGAGAGGACTGGGCCAGGCGGGTCCCGAGGCGGCGGCCCCCCAGAAGCGGCCGCCGGGGAGGAACCCCAAACGGCTGCCCTCGATCTTCGCATCGACGGCGAGCGCCGGAAGCTGGAAGAGTTGACGCTGAAGGGCGAACCGCCGCAGGTTGTAGCGATTTACATCGAAGGGCCCTATAACATCACCGGCCCAGGAGACACGCCGAGTCGCCGCTTGATCTTCAACTGCGTTCCCAAGGCGCAAGCGGAAGAAGAGCCTTGCGCGCGCAACATTCTGTCTAACCTGGCGCGCCGCGCTTATCGCCGGCCCGTCACGAACGATGACGTCAGCCCGTTGATGGGGATCTATCAAGTCGGCAGGCGGGACGCGAGTTTCGATGCAGGCATCCAGCGGGCGCTGCAGGCGATGCTGGTGTCGCCTAATTTCCTGTTCCGCGTGGAGCGCGATCCGGAGAACGCACCGGCCGGCGGCAGCCACCGGATCAGCGACTTGGAACTAGCCTCGCGCTTGTCGTTCTTCTTATGGAGCAGCATTCCGGACGAGAAACTCTTGAGCCTTGCCGAACAGAATAAATTGCGCGATCCGGATGTCCTCCACGGGCAGGTGCAGCGGATGATCGCCGATCGCCGTTCCGACGCGCTAGTGGAGAATTTTGCCGGTCAGTGGCTGTTCCTGAGGAATGTGGATAAGGTCGATCCGGACTTGGATCAGTTTGGCGAGTTCGACGAAACCCTGCGGGCGGCGATGAAAAAAGAGACCGAGATGCTCTTTGCCGAGATCCTGCGCAATGACGAGAGCGTCGTCGAGTTGTTGCGAGCCGATCATACGTACCTCAACCAGCAGTTGGCCGAACATTACGGGATCTCCGGGGTCCACGGCTCACAGTTCCGCAAGGTTCATCTCGATGACCCCAATCGCCGCGGCTTGCTGGGCCATGCCAGCATTTTGACCGTCACATCCTACGCAAACCGCACATCCGTCGTGCAACGGGGCGCCTGGGTGTTGGATAACTTGCTGGGCACGCCGCCGCCCCCGCCGCCGCCCAACATCCCCACGTTGGAAGGACAGGACAACGGAGACAAGAAGCTGACCCTGCGCGAAAAGATGGAGATCCACCGCACGAACGCGGTCTGTGCTTCGTGCCACGCGCGGATGGACCCGATCGGCTTCGCATTGGAGAATTTCGACGCCATCGGCAGATGGCGCGACGACGATTCGGGCGTACCGATAGACGCCTCGGGCAAGCTGCCCGACGGCTCGCAGTTCAACGGTCCTCGCGAATTGAGCGAGTTGATGGCAACGAAGTACGAAGAGGACTTCGTTTCGACAGCCATTGAAAAGCTATTGACCTATGCGCTGGGGCGCGGGTTGGAGCACTACGACAGACCCGTTATTCGCGGAATCATGCGCGAGACGGCCAACGATGGGTACCGGATGGGCGACTTGATAACCAAAGTCGTCGAGAGCACGCCCTTCCAAATGAGGAGGAATAGAGAGCGATGATGATCACAAAGAAAGCGCTGCACCGCCGCACATTCTTGCGCGGAGCGGGAGTGGCCCTGGCGCTGCCCTTCTTGGACGCCATGTCGCCTGCGCTGGCCGGCCCAATAGACGGGGCGGCTAAGCCGGCGGTCCGCTTGGGCTTCGTCTATGTCCCAAACGGCATCATCGATATCAACGGCGAGTGGACGCCGAAGACCGATGGCGCGGACTTCGAGTTCAGCCCGACGATGCGCGCCCTGGCGCCGCACCGGGAGCATTTGAACGTCATAACCGGCTTGGCGCAAGCGAACGGGCGCTCGCTGGGCGACGGCGCCGGCGATCACGCACGAGCGGGCGCCACTTGGCTTACCGGCGTCCATCCGGTAAAGACGCAGGGCTTCGGCCTCAGGTCCGGCATCTCGGCCGACCAGGTCGCCGGGCGAGAGTTGGGCAAGTACACGCAGTTCGCTTCACTGGAGTTGGGCGTGGAAGAACCCTCAACTGCCGGTAATTGCGACTCCGGGTATAGCTGTGCGTATTCCAATACTCTTTCGTGGCGCAACGAGACCACCGCCGTGCCGATCGAAGACAACCCGCGGCGCGTGTTCGAGCGCCTCTTCGGCGATGGCGGCAGCACGGATCCCAAGATCCGCTTGGCTCGCATGCAAGAGCAGCGCAGCATCTTGGATTTCGTGCGCGAGGAGACGGCACGGCTGACGCCGGGACTGGGCGCGCGCGACAAGAACAAGCTGGACCAGTACATGGATGCCGTGCGCGACGTCGAGCGCCGTATTGCACGCGCCGAAGAGCAGAAGGCGATGAACCAACTGCCGTTAATGGACCGCCCGCTTGGCATCCCGGATCTGTACGAAGATCACGTCAAGCTGATGATGGACCTGCAGATCCTGGCCTTCCAAGCGGATTTGACTAGGGTCATCACGTTCATGATGGGCCGCGAGGGCAGCAACATCACCTACCCGGGCAT
>CAMPKL010000677.1 GCA_946887065.1 uncultured Bryobacterales bacterium | reverse complement strand
TTACCGAATGGACCGTTGGCGGCATCGGCATTTTTATCTCTGTCATGCGGGGCGACTTGCGCTCCGCTGAACCCGGCCTACCGCCAAGAGGAGTTCGAGTTCTATCTCGGCGACCTGGAGGCTCGCGCCTTGGTCGTCGAGGAAGGCGCCGATTCGCCGGCGACGGCTGCCGCGCAGAAGCTAGGCATCCCGCTTGTGGAACTGCGGGCGCACGGCGACGCTGCGGGATCCTTCGTCCTGCAGGGCGGACCAGGCCAGCCTCCGGCTAAGGGCGGGCTCGCGGAGCCGGATGACGTGGCCATGGTCTTACATACCTCCGGGACAACCGCGCGCCCCAAGATCGTCCCGCTTAGTCACCGCAACGTTTGCGCGTCGGCGACGAACATCGCCTACACGCTGGGCTTAAGGCCGCAGGACAAGTGTCTCAATGTGATGCCGCTGTTCCACATTCACGGCTTGATCGGCGCGTTGCTTTCATCGATTGCTGCAGGCGGATCGATCCACTGCACGAGCGGCTTCAACGCGATGAAGTTCTTCGGTTGGCTGGATCAAGTAAAGCCCACTTGGTACTCGGCTGTCCCGACGATGCACCAAGCAATTCTATCCCGGGCTGTTAGGAACCAGGACATCGTCGACCGGAACGCGCTGCGTCTGATTCGATCTTCCTCGGCGGCCCTACCGCCCATCGTGCTGGCGCAGTTGGAAGAAACGTTCCATGCGCCCGTAGTGGAGTCCTACGGCATGACGGAGGCGGCTCATCAAATGGCCAGCAACCCGCTTCCGCCCAAGGCGCGCAAGCCGGGCTCGGTGGGTCCCGCCGCGGGCCCCGAGGTCGGCATCATGGATGAAGCGGGAACGATTCTGCCTCAGGGCGAAACGGGAGAAATCGTCATCCGCGGGGCCAACGTCACCACCGGGTATGCCCGCAATCCGGAAGCCAATGCCACGGCGTTCACCGACGGCTGGTTCCGTACGGGCGATCAGGGACGGTTGGACGAAGAAGGTTATCTTTACATCACGGGCCGGCTGAAGGAGATCATCAACCGCGGGGGCGAGAAGATATCGCCTCGCGAAGTCGACGAAGCGCTACTCGACCACCCCGACGTCGCCCAAGCGGTCGTCTTCGCCATGCCGCATCCCAAACTGGGCGAAGAAGTCGCCGCCGCTGTGGTCTTGGCCCCAGACAGCAGCGCGACGGAGAAAGACCTGCGAGAGTTCGTTTTGGAGCGACTTGCCGATTTCAAGACGCCTCGGAGGATCGTCATTCTCGACGAAATTCCCAAAGGCCCTACCGGCAAGATCCAGAGAATCGGCCTCGCGGCGAAGCTGGGACTAACCGACGGTACGTAGGCTTGCCGAGGGACTCTCGAACGACCCACTACTCCTGAGCCTCCGCGGGAGTCCCCTCAATACCGAATAGCCGGGCGTACTCCGCGTTCAGCCGTCTCCAGTCGAATTTCATCGCCTCGCCGGCAACGATGCGGCCGATGGGATTTCCGTTGAGCAGGCGATCCAGGACATCCAAGCAAATGTGCCACCCCGCCGCGCCCATCGAGATGAAGCCGCGATCAATGTTGTGCCACAGCGTCAAGCGCGTGCCGCCGTCCAGCGGCTCAAGTTCCCATCGGATCTCGTTCCCGTCCCAGGTGTACTCAAGCACCTTGCGAGCTTCGGCCCGCGTCACGGTTGTCTGAGAAACGTGCGGCTTGGGCGCTCCCACGGTGGTGAGCTTCACCGCGGTTCCGACAGCATCCAGGCCCCGATCCGCATCAAAAGGAGCCCACTCGCGCAGTTGCTTTGGGTCGGTCAGCGCTTGCCACACGTTTTCCGGCGAGTGGTGCAGTTCTCTGACGAGGACGAGCGTCCACTTCTCTGCGTCCTTCTGTACCTCCGCTCCCCCAGCCGGACCCGGTGAGTACTCATCGCGTTCGCTCATCTTTATATTCCTTGTTAGTTGATCCAAGCAGTCAACTTGGCGTTCCAGACCATTTCCATGAGCGGATCAGGACCGGCGGCACGGTTCGAGCCACGCGTCTGGGGAAAACACGCCCGGTCCCTCGCTGGCCCCTAACACGCCTTCTTGGTTGCGATCAATAATTCTGCCCGGCTACTAGTAACACCAGGACTTGTGCCCCGATCTACAAGGTGCCGCTCCGAGCGAACTCGTAGCGGCGTTCTTCGGCATGAGGCATGAGAGGAGAAGTCCCCTTGAAACGTAACCTACGATACTACTGCTTAGCGTTGCCGCTCGCGGTCGCGCTTTGCGTCTTGAATCTCTCGGCTGCAACATTGACCATCCCGGTGGACACCGAAATTAGCGGTTCCGGCGGAGTTCTATCCGGCAGCGGTGAAATCATCGCTACCTTCGACGACGGCGGCGGTACTGGCTCCGTCGACCTGACACTCGATCTCTCGGGTCTAACCGACCCGCAAGACTTCCTCACCGCGTTCTACTTCAACTTCACGGGGTCGGATTTCAGCGGCTTCGGCATCACCTCAAGCGATCCGGCCTTCGACGGTTTCGTCACCGGCTTTGACTCATTCCAGGCGGATGGGGATGGCCAATTCGACGTTCGAGTCGATTTCAACACCTCTAACGCCCCGTCTTCCGACAGGCTGGTCGGGGGCGAGACCGCGACGCTCGTCATTACGTACGACGGCCTAACTGTCGATTTCTTTGACGCTGCATCCGCACCTGGAGGCGGCAACGGAACCTGGACCGCCATCGCTA
>CAMPKL010000676.1 GCA_946887065.1 uncultured Bryobacterales bacterium | reverse complement strand
ACGTCGTAGAGCCCGGATTCTCCCGTGGGTCCTGTGTCGTTAATCGTTTCCCAGGTATCCCGCGACTCCGTGAAAGGATCGATGGGGATCTCTCGCAGGTAGCCTTCCGAAACTAATTCGTCCAGCGACTGCGGCGGCTCTTCTTTGTCGTACGTGTATTGATCGATCACCGACCGCATGGTGAACAGGTTGCTCTGCAACACGGACTCTTTCGCCCGCACCATCGCCGTGGTATAGAACGGCACGGCGATCGACAAGATGGTAACGATGATGGCCACAACAACCATGATCTCGATCAGCGTGAAGCCGCGTCTGTTCATCGCCTTTTTACCACTCACTGTAAGGCTCCCCGTCCAACGACGAGCCGAGGCTCAGCGAGTACACATCAAAAACATTGTCTCCGCCCCAGGTCATCGCCTCAGGAGGATCCGATACCGATCGCATGCCCCATTCCGGACGCCCGGTCATCGGGTCGATGGGAATACGCCTCAAGAACCGGATCTTAGCGGACTCTTCCTCGTCGCTCCCAGTTTCGACGCCCGTCCTCGCTCCGAAGCCGCTGCCGGTTTCGATGCCTGTCCTCGCGCCGAAGCCGCTGCCGGTTCCCGTACGCGAACTGCCGCCGCGCGCACCGAAACTGCTGCCGGAAGTCCTTGAATTCGGCTGGCCTTGCCGCTGCGAACCGAATGCCCCGCCGCGCTGGTTGGCGGAGTTCCGATTGCCCATAGTGCCCCGCGACTGGGCGCCGCCATTGTTCATTCCAGGAACCCCGCCCAACTGATCGGCTCCCAGGCCCGCGCCGCCGGCGTTCGCTTCAATGCCCTCGACCAAGAGTTCAAGACTGGGCGGATAGCCGTGGTTGTCAGGGTCCTCCTCGGTGATGATGCCTTGGTCTACCGCATCCTTGTAGCGATCTATCGCTTCACGCATCTCCGTGAGCGCCGCGCGCAGGCGATGTTCCTTGTCGCGCTGCACTTTGACGCGCGCGACCGGCAGCGCCATGGTCGACAGGATGAGCAAGATCGTGAAGGCCACGATTAACTCGACCAGGGTCAAGCCGCGGCGCGAACCTCCTCGAGCGACACGGGTCATTGCACGGTCAGTTGGAGCGATGCCCCCTGTAAAGTCAACGGATTGCCGTCGGCGCGGCGAGCGCCGGTCGGGCTGACGTTGAGTTGAGTTTGGCCAGGCGCGACGCCTCGTAGGCGAATCTGTATGAGTTCGCCGCGGCCGGTGGCGCCGCCCGTGCCGGGGAAGCGGGAGATATTCACCGCCGCCTGACCGACCTGGTTGCGAATGTTGCGAGAGAAGATCAGATCCGTGCGTTCCGGGCCAGCCAAAAAGTCGCCGCGCGTGATCTCCACGATATTGACCACCGCTGGATCGAAGGCGATCCGCAACGGGCTGCCAAACAAATCGGTAACGCCGTCCGCGAGCACGCTGACCGTGGTCTCTTCGCCCGTCGCGAGCGCCGATTGGCCCGGCTCAAACAGCAGCCGAGAAGCGCCGGCCGGCTGAGCCGGAGTCTCCGGTTGGTCCCCGGGGGCGGGAGTGGTCGCTGGCGGAACGCCTTGCGCCGCGGGAGTACCCGGAGTCGGCACTGCCGGATCTGGCGCCGCCGGCGTCGGCACTGCCTCAACTGGCGCCACCGCCGTCGGGACGGCAGGCGTCTGCGCCGGCGGCGTTCCTGGCGTCGGGGTCTGTGCTTGCACCGGAGCGCCTGGAGGAGGCAAGGCAGCTTGGCCGTTGGTCTCTTCCTTGAAGCCCACCTGGAAGACCTGTTCCGTGCCCGAAGCGATCTCCAGCAAGTTCGACGCGTCAACCGTCGGCAGCCGCACGATATGCGGAATGACCACGATCAAGATCTCGTTCTGCGCCGTATCGACCTTCTTGACGCTGAAGAGCCGTCCCAGAATCGGAATCTCGCCCAAAAAAGGTATGCCGGACTGAGTCGTGAACACGTTCTCTTGGTTCAAGCCGCCTAAGATACTCGCCTCGCCCTCTTCCAGACGGATGTCGTGTTCAATGGTCTTTTGGCTGATGATCGGCTGGCGAATTCCGCCCAAATCAATGAAGTCGCGAACGTTCGAGACTTCGACGGCGATATGCATCGAGATCTCGCGGTCGTTGTGGATCTTGGGGAGGATGTCGATGTTGACGCCCACTTCCTCAAAGGTGAACTGCGTGTTGACCAGGGCATTCGCGCCGACGCCGCCGATGCCGGGTTGGAAGCTGCCCGAGGCGATCGGAATGCGCTCGCCGATACGCAGGCTGGCCTGCTGATTGTCGGTCGCGCGGATACGCGGCGACTGCAACAAATTCGAATCGGACCTTGAGAATAATGCCGTCAACTGAGCGCCGGGCAGCGTGGTTACCCAATCGCTCGTGCCGACCCTGCCCAATCTCGACAGCGCAACCGTTGCCGACGGGGAATCCTCACCCTCGGCGGGAGCTGCGCCTCCGGTAAAGGTGACTGGTATATTCAGCCCCGGATTGCCTCCCGATGTCGGCGAGATTCCTAATTCTCGCGAACGGCTTCGCGACACTTCCAACACCAGAACGTCGATGACGACCTCGGGCCGGGCCTTATCGATGTCGTTGATCATCTTGTCGACCAGCGCCAACTCCGAACGCGAGCCGCGGACGACCAAGGCATTCATCGAAGTCACCGGAAACATCCGCCGGATATCCGTCAAACCGCGAATCGCCGTGACGATCTCTTGCAGTTCCTGC
>CAMPKL010000675.1 GCA_946887065.1 uncultured Bryobacterales bacterium | reverse complement strand
GGAGGAGTAGAAGAGTCGCTGGAGCCATTGTCCGAGGACGGCCGATCTACGACACCGCCCGTTTAGCGGGAATCGTGGCGAAGGCCGTCCCTCGGTCGCCCGGGATGAAGATTCATCCGGCAACGCGCACCTTTCAGGCTCTGCGGATCGCGGTGAACGATGAGTTGGGACAGCTTGACCGGTTACTGAAAGTCGCGCCGCCGCTGCTTCGTCCGGGTGGACGCATGGCGGTTGTGAGTTTTCACAGTTTGGAGGATGGCCGCGTGAAGCGGGCTTTCCAGGAGTGGGCCCGCTCGGGCGAGTACGAGCGGATCACGCGCCGCGCGGTGCGGCCCACGGAAGAAGAAATTCGGCAGAATGCGGCGAGTCGAAGCGCAAAGCTGCGTGCATTGGCGAGGACGAGGTAGGCGATGGCACAGGCAGCGGCGATTCGTTGGGAAGAAATAGAGCGAGAGCAAGCCGCTAAGGAATTGAGTTGCGTTGTCGAGGAGAAGCGACAAGGCAGACCGGGACAACCTAGGGCGTGGTGGTTGGACGATCGAGAGCGAGGTTTCGTCTATGACGGAGTCCGCTGCGGTCGCGCCCTGCGTGCAGGGTTGTCCCGGAGGTCTGCTTTTGGTCAGCCCTTGCCCATGGAGGAACTCGGTTTGTACGTCAAGAGCCTCGACAACGCGGGAGTCCGCCGCCGGTCGGCGCCGGAGGGGAAGAAGTATTGGAGCCGCGCGGTCGTCGTGAGCGGCGTGATGCTGGTGGCGCTTGCCTTCGGATACGGACCGAGAGCGTGGCTGCGGCAGTCGGGCTATCGCATCGCGGAGATGACCGAGACGCGCCAGAAACTGATCGAGAACCAGGACCACTTAAGAGTGCGGCATGCGCGCCTCAGCGGACTGGATCGCGTGGGTGAGCTTGCCGCGCAGCGGGGCTTGATCGCTCCGGCGGTGGAGAACTACACGTGGCAGAAAGGAATTTCGGCTGAGCCGGATCAGAAGGCGGTCGCGAGAGCTTACGGGTCCGAAAAGGTTCCCAGCAGCGCGAGTCTCGACTGAGTGTTATTGAGTTTGCGAACTGAGGCAGCACGTGCTCCGGGGGCGTCGGGACAATGCGATGGGGAGTCCAGTCTGAGGAGCACAACGCGGCGACGGCCGCCAAGAAGCCCTCAGTTCGCTTTTTTCTTCGCAGTCGAGTCGCTCGGCTGTTCTTCATCGGCGCCGCCGGGACCCTTTGGTTCGGCGGCGTCGCTTTGCGCCTGTGGGATCTCCAGGTTCGCCAGAACGACTCCTTCGCGAGCCGGGCGGAGCGGCAGCAGCAGGGCGAGTTTGCGATACGCGCCCCACGGGGAAAGATCTTCGACCGAAATGGAGTTGAGCTAGCGCTCAGCACGCCCGCCGCCTCCATCGGCGTGATCCCGAAGCGCGTCTCCGACCCTGCATTGATGGCGACGATGCTGGCTCCCATTCTTAAAGAGCCGGCGAGCGCAATTGAGCAGAAGCTGACCGGCGAGAAGTTTCAATGGCTACGCCGGCTTGCGGATCCCGGCGTGACGCAGCGGCTTCATGACTTGAATCTGCCCGCCCTGCAGTTCGAGCAAGAAACGAAGCGCTACTACCCGAAGGGCACGCTGGCCGCTCATCTGTTGGGCTTTGTGGACATCGATCACAAGGGCCTCGCTGGACTGGAGCTGCTTTATAGCGACGAGCTCGCGGGCGAGGACGGCGAAAGCATCGTCCAAGTCGACGCCCTGCAGCAGAGCTACAAGACAACCATCGCCGAACCGCCCGTACCGGGCGACAGTCTATATCTGACGATCGACGAAACAATTCAATCGATTGCGGAGAAGCGGCTGGCGCAGGGCATCAAAGAAACCCGCGCACGCAAGGGCACGGTGATCGTCGCGGACCCCAGCAGCGGCGACGTCTTGGCCATGGCCAGTTGGCCCACCTTCGATCCGAACGAGCGGGCGTTGGACGGCGCCGATTGGAACTATGGGATCCGCGAACGCTATGAACCTGGCTCCACTTTCAAGATCGTAACCGTTGCGGCGGCGCTGGAAGCCGGCATCACCACACCGGACGAGTTGATTGATTGCGGACACGGGGCGATCCTGGTGGGCCGCCGGCGTATTCGCGACCACAAAGCGTACGACATCCTGTCCGTCGCGGACGTGTTGGCCAATTCGAGCAATGTGGGAGTGATCAAGCTTGGTTTGCGTCTGGGGGCCCCGAAGTTCCACGAGTTCGTCACCGAGGCCTTTCACTTCGGCGAGCCGACGGGAATCGAGTTGCCGCTGGAAGATGGAGGCGTCGTGCATCCATTGCGCTACTGGCGAGACGGCTCGGTGGCCTCGATTGCCATGGGGCATGAGCTGACGGTAACGCCGCTGCAAATGGTCCAGGCGATGAGCGTCATCGCCAACGGCGGCTATCTTGTGCGGCCGACGCTCGTGGACGCAATCGGCTCGGCTGATAATAAGAGAACCCTGGAACGCCCGGCCAGGAAACAAGTACTCAGCGCCACGGTGGCGGCGCAGATGCGGGCGATGTTGGAACGCACGATCGAAATCGGAACGGGGCGACTGGCGCAGGCGCCGGGCTACCGCGTAGGCGGCAAGACCGGCACAGCGCAGATGATCGACAAAGAGACGGGGCGCTACTCCCATGAGGAGTACGTGGCGAGCTTTCTGGGCCTGGCCCCCATCAACGATCCCAGGATCGTCGTGCTGGTCGTGCTGGAAGCCCCCC
>CAMPKL010000674.1 GCA_946887065.1 uncultured Bryobacterales bacterium | reverse complement strand
TAATTGGACTTTCGACGCGAGCCCCGCCGACTCATCCGGCAACGGTCATCCGATCGTTGCTCGAGCGAGCGACTTCGGTCCCGGCGTCCTCGGCAATGGACTGCGCTTCGACGGCTTCAATGACAGCAGCGTCATCGCCGCCGACGAGCGGCTCTCGCCGGCAAGCTTCACCTTACGGGCTTGGGTGCGCCTGCTCGCCCTGCCCCAAGGCTGGGGCGCGTTGATATCAAACTACGACGGCTCATTCTCCGGCTGGTATCTAGGTTTGTTGGCGGACGGCCGCCCCTTCTTCGGGCTCGGCTCCCAGCCCGCGAGCTTGCCTTCCGTCGTAGCAGGCCAGCCCCTTGTAATCGGCCAGTGGACCCAGCTCACGACTACCTACGAAGGCGGCTCGCGGACCCTCTCTCTGTACGTAAATGGCGTGCTCGCCGCGTCTAGGCAGACGCCCGGGTTCACGCCGCGCGCAAACGGACAACTTGTCCTCGGCAAGGCCTCGTGGATCGATGCCCACCACTCCGCCTTCGATCTCGATGAGTTGCGAATCCTGACGCGGGCGCTGAGCTCTCAAGAGGTCCTGGCCGACGCGCAGTCCTATTCCGGCTCGAACGAGGCCGTCCTCGCCCATTGGCATCTCGACGAAACAGCGTCAGGACCCGGTACGGTCTTCGCCGACTCCGCCCGCGGCCACAATGCTGCCACGGCGGCAAACCGCAATACTCCGATGACCGGCGTCTCCAATATCGCCCGGCGGTTCGAAGGCTATCCCGACTACGCGACAGCCGCTCCGCATAGTGACTTCTCATCGCAAAGCTTCAGCTTCTCGACTTGGATTCGCTTGGATGAACCGCTCGATAAGTGGGGCGTCGTATTCTCCACCTACGACGGCGTCTCCGCCGGCTGGTACCTGGCCCTTAGCGCCGATAGACGCCCCATCCTATCGATCTCGGGAACTCCGGGATCGAGCCCCTGGCTATTGGCGGCGCCATCGCTAGCCCTGGGCCGCTGGCAGCACCTGGCGGTGACCTTCGAGGGCCGCGAAAGGCGCGCCATAATCTACATTGATGGGGCTCGTTCGGCTAGCGCCGTATTCCCGGCTTGGACTCCTTCGAGCAGCGTATCGCCGCACCTCGGCCGCGCTTCTTGGAGCAACGGAGCGTATCTGCGCTGCATCTTGGACGAGCCGACTCTCTACGGGCACGAACTGACCGCCGTCGAGGTCGTCGCCCAGCACACACTTCACTCCTCGCGTCAGGTGCCCCAGCCGCTCGCTCGCTGGGAGTTCGAGTCCGTGGCGGACGACGGAACACTGGCGGACTCGATGGGGGTCCACCCCGCCACGATCGAAGACAAGAGCGGCTCTCAGGTCAGCGGCATAAGCGGGACTTTCGCACGCCGATTCGCGGGAACTCCGGATGCCGCCCGCGTGCAACCTCACTCCGATTTCGCAGCGAACGCGTTCACCTTCTCGGCATGGATCAAGACTTCTTCTGCTCCGCCCGCATGGGGCATGATCTTCTCCGACTACGACGGGGCCAATCGAGGTTGGTATCTAGCGCTCAACCCGGACAACCGGCTCATCTTCTCCTTGTCCGGCCTCCCTAGCTCCAATCCCTGGCTGCTTTCGTCGACGCCGGTCACGCCTGGGCTGTGGACCCACGTCGCCGTGACCTTTGACGGCGTTAACCGCCGCGGCGCTATCTTTCTCGACGGAGTCCTCGCCGCCACCGCCGTCTTTCCGGCTTGGACGCCCCAATCCTCTATCGGACCGACCTTCGCCCGCGCCTCATGGGACTTCCGCTACTACTTAGCTCTCTCCATCGACGACGCGCGCTTCTATGACCTTGAGTTTTCGGCTCCCGAAATCGCCGATCTGGCAGCAGAACCGTAGAATCCTTTTCCCCTCTCCGCGCGTCGTATTCCTTAGAGAAACGGTTTACCAAGATGTCCAAGAAGTATTTGCTAGGAATTGTCCTAACTCTTTGTGCGCTCGGCCTTCAACTGGGGGCGAAGGTAAATCCCCATGCCGACGGTCCATCGCTGGCCGGGCGATACGTGGCAGGAGCCGACACCATGGCCCTTTCCGTCGACGACTCGGGACAGGTCGAGGGCTTCTACATGCGCGCCGGCTCTTTCGGCGAAATTAGCGGCAAGCTGACGAATGGAACAATCGTCGGTACTTGGATGGAATCGGCCGGTTCCCCCGCGTGCGCCGCGAAGATGCGAGATTACTCCAGTTGGGGTCGCGTGGAAGCGTCGCTCGATAGCGAAGGGCGCCTGGCCGTTCAATTCGGAGCTTGCGAAGACTCAAGAGTCGGCTCCGCCAGCTGGATATTGCACCGCAAGGAATAGGAATCGGACGATTTCTTTCCCTTCTTGGAGCGAATCCTCGTCCCATCTCGTTGGTCAGTCGCCGTTCCGTCATTCAGCTTCATTCAACTTTCACGGCGCCGCCATCCTCACACCGTCTGAGTCCGCTTAAATCACCTCTTCGGGACCACGTCCTGGAAATGGAGAAATAAGACTTTGGCTCAAACTGCAAAACCATCCAACATCGCTGCGACGAGTCGCAGAAGTTTTCTCAGAGGCGGAGCGGCCGCCGCCGGCGCCGCTACGCTGACAGGCCCGTTGGCGTTCCTTAAAACCAAGGCTCTCGCGAGCGGCCACCTCTGCGGCACGCGCGGACCGAGTCCGTACGGCGACATCTTCCCGACGAAGGACGATGTCACCGGATTGCCTCTCATC
>CAMPKL010000673.1 GCA_946887065.1 uncultured Bryobacterales bacterium | reverse complement strand
TGGTCGCGTCGGCCCAGGACGAAATCCAGGGTCATGACCTTGGCCTTGACTGAATAATGGGGCCGCTGGCGACGGTTGCGATTGTCCTCGGCGCCGATGGCGCGATAGACCGAGCGAGAGAACAGGTGGAATACTTCTGTCCGATTGGAGTGCGGGATCGATCGGATGTGCTTGGCGGCGAGCGCTCGCAGGAGGAACCGAGAGCCGGAGGCGCCCCGCGTAAGCCCAGCGAACGTCTCGTACTGGCGGCGCAGGAAATGGCCGCTATGGGCGGCGACAAGGTAGAGGAATCGCGCTTCGCGCTCGGCGTAGCCAAGGGCTTGCAGCGCTTCAATCGGTTCGTCGCGAGCCGTCCCGCCCACATGGGTAGGAGCGCGATCACGGGCTCTTAGCTCAGAAACCGGCCGGAGATGCGTGTAGACTACGGGGTACGTGCGATCTTCGCTCGCTGCAGCTTTGTGCGTTGCCGTTCTGGCGACTCTTCAGCAGTCGCCTGGGCTGCATGTGCATCACAACGACCAGGCGGACCAGCACGTTTCCGAAGCCCACCATCATGGTGCGGCAAGCCATATCCACGCCGATGCGCATTCCCACGTCTTCGAGCATGAGCTTTCCGTCTGGCCTCAGGTTGATGACGATCCGATCCTGCTCGACGGCTCGTGGCTGAAGCCTGAGCGTCTGAAGCTCGTCGTCGGAACGTCTCCGGGGCGCACGCCCGTCATATTGCCTCTGCCTTCGCCATCGTCGCAGAGATGGGTATCCACGCAGCCCCGCGCGCACGATCCGCCGGGCGGGTCGCCCCGCATTCCCAGAGCCCCTCCCGCTTTCAACCTCGCCTAAGACTGCTCCGCTTCTTTGGGTCTGAGTACCCGTTTGCGAGGTTGACCATGATTGCAAGGCCGCGTTTCGAAGCGCGCCTGTGTCTCCTGTTGGTCTGGTTTGCGGCGACCGCCGCCGCTCAGACGCTGACGGAAAGCCAGGCGCTGCAACTGTTGCGGGAGAGCCCGTACTACCGAGAACTCCAAGCGCGAGTGGAAGTCGAGCGCGCCCGTAGGCGCATCGACACGCTCTATCCTAACCCATCGGCCGGCGCTTCATTTGAAGGCGCCGGGAGGACCGACTTCTATACGGTGGAGCAGGCCCTGCCCATTAGCGGACGTCTGCGACTGCTTCGGCAGGCGGCGGATTCGGCCGTAGCCGCGACCCAGGCGCAAACCGAGTATGAGTTGCGCCAGTTCGAGGCCGACGTCCGCGCCGCCTTCCAGCAATTGGCGTACGCGCAAGAGCATAAAGAGACGATTGCGGCGAGCATCGCGGAGCTTGGCGAGCTGGTGCGGATCCTGCGCGAGCGAGAAGAGGCTGGGGAAGGATCGACCTTCGATCGGCTGCGCGCGGAACGAGAAGTGGTTGAGCGGCGTTCGGAAGTCGACGGCGTCGAAGCGGTCATCGCTCAAGCGCGCGCTCGTCTTGCCGCTTTCCTCGGCGACCGAGTCGCGCCGGAAGGAATCGTGGCGGCGGGAACGCTCGTTCCTGTCGAAACGCTGCCGGAATTGCAAGAGGCCATGCAAGCCGCACTCGTCGCGCGAGGCGACTATCGCAGCCAAGAGGCTCGGCTCGTCGCCCTAAGCATTGAGGGACAAGCGGCCGATCGCCGGAGCATCCCAACCCCCACCGTCTCCGGCGGACTAAAGCGTGCCCAGGTGGGAGAGAGCTATCAGACGGGTCCGGTGCTGTCGGTTTCGATCGATCTTCCGTTGTTCAACAAGGGGCAAGCGGAGCGTGCGTTGGCCGATGCTGAAGCTTCCCGGGTTCGAGCAACGCGCGAAATTCTCGAGAGCCGGATCTTGGCGGACGTTCGCGGGGCCTACCAAACGCTGTTGCTGCGGCGTCAAGCGGCGGAACGCTACGAGCAGGACTCGCGCGCTAGAGCCGAAGAGCTGAGGCGAATCGCCGAGATTGCCTATCAGGAAGGCGAGTTGGGAATCCTGGAGCTAGTGGACAGCTTCCGAGTCGCACAGCAATCGCAACTCCGCGTATTGGAATTGAGGGCCGCCGCGCGATTGGCGGCGATTGAGTTGGACCGTGCGACGGGCGCGGAGGTATTGCCATGAAGATCGAAAAGTTGATCCTGCTTTCTTCCGTGCTGATCTGGGGCTGCTCTTCGCAAGATGCGGGGATGCAACAAGCCGCTGAAGCTGAGGAGCCCGAACCGATCGCCGTCACGCAATGGACCGATGAGACCGAACTATTTGTGGAATATCCTCCGTTGGAAGTCGGTTCCACGTCGCGCTTCGCCATTCACCTGACGGACTTGGACGATTTTGCTCCCCTCACTGAAGGGCGGGTCGTCGTCGAACTCGCCTACGGCGGCGGTGCGGCCGATACGTTCCCGGTAACCGGCCCGTCGCGACCGGGAATCTTCGGAGTCGACGTCACGCCGACGCGCGCAGGCAACCCTGCGATGACGATCCGCGTCGATTCTCGCGCAGCCACGGACGAGCATCGCCTCGGCCCGGTCGAAGTCGCCGCTGAACACGACGAGGATGAAGACCATTCTCACCCGCATGAAGAGGGCGCGCCGGTCAGCGCGGAAGAGATTTCGTTCCTCAAAGAGCAGCAGTGGACCATGGATTTCGCGACCGAAGTCGTGGAAACCGGAGATGTCCGTGATTCGCTGACTGTCCCGGCGAAAATTCAGCCTCGAAGCGGCGGCCGGGTCACGGTTGAGCACGTCGTCGAGGAC
>CAMPKL010000672.1 GCA_946887065.1 uncultured Bryobacterales bacterium | reverse complement strand
TATCGGAGATGCGTGCGACGTAGATGTGTGACATTGCGCGGATGTGGGGCTCGTCTTCGGCTAGATTGGCGGCGACGAGGAAGTGCTCGATAGCCAACTCTGGTTCGCCCTCTTGGGCGGCGACGCGTCCTAGGCCGTACTCGGCCTGAGCGCTGCGTCCGCCGGCCAGATCGATAGCCTCGACGAACGCTTGCTGGGCTTCTATAAACATTTCCTCGCGGAACAGAAACTCCGCTTGCTGCAACTTCTTGTCCAACAGGGAGAGTTGAACGCGGCGAGGCTCCACGGGCCGCGTGGGCGAGATCTCGGAGGGTTCGGCGAACTTGACGTTCTGCAGCCGCGCGGCCTCCTTTTTGACGTCGATTCCTTCGATCATCTCGGGGTAGAAGTTGTTGATGATCTGGGTATCTTCCTCATACTTGCCGAGAGCCTCATAGAAATAGGGGGTCAGAATGAAGCCTTCGCGCAGGGCCGAATCGACAACCGGTTTGGCCGCCTCTGTATTGCCGTGGTCGAGGCGAGCTTCCACGGCCTTGACTAGGCTCTTGGTCACCAGCAGCTCGAAGTCCTCTTTGTAGGTGTCCTCTAGCGCGGGGGCGAACAGCGCGAACCGCGACAGCACCTGCTTGCTCGCGACGACCTCGCGGTTACGGATAGACAATCGATCGAGCAGATGCACCAAAAATGCGTGGCGAATTTCCTTGAGTTGAATTCTGTCCGAGGGATGGGCGACGACCTGCACATTGCCGCCATAGAGACGGGTGTTCAGCGCATTAGGCACTCCCATCAAATCGATCCACACCTTGAAGCCCTGAAACTCGCGTGACTGGGGACCGATGCGGAGGTACCCGGCGGTGCGGATGAGCATCGGCGTCAAGGCGGCTTGATAGCGAGCCAGTTCTTGTTCGTAAGCGGGTTGATATTCTTGCCACAGCGATTCAATGTCCGCTTCTTCGTAGAACTGCTGCAGAATCGGGCCGAGGTTTCTCACGGGGCGGACGTCGGGCGGGAGATCGGTGGGCAGGTCCGCGTAAAGCTCGAACGTAGGCGGGCCTAGGCAGAGCAGGGCGTAGGTCACGAACTGCGACAGGTTCTCGGCAGGGTCGCGCAGGCGGAACTCTTGATATGCGGTTTCGAGCAGTTTCTTGCTCGGTCCATCGAAGGATTCCAGCCGGCGGCGAACTGCCTGCCGGACCAGCGAATCGCCTCGCGTATCGACGCCCTCGTCATAGCCGGCAACATTGATGGCCGCCATGACGGTGAACATGCGGATATCGGCATCGAGCTGATTCTGCTCTGCGTCTTCTTGGGCGCCGACAGGCGCAACAAGAGCGGACGCAAGAAGGGCCAAAACCGGCAGGAGGCGGCGCATCTGAGCGTTAGTTTACAGAATCCAAGCGCATGCGGCGGCGACGGCCGTCCCGCGGGATTCGCATAGCCGGCGAACGTACTTATACTGAGGTTTGCACTCGCCCCCGAAAACGACCGAGAAGCCGGCCACAGTAGCGCGGCTTCGAGATCTTTGGCCCGACATCCGTGAGCTGATTGACGCGCGCCGGGGAGTCCTAGCCGCCGGACTGGTTCTGATCCTGATTGGCCGCGCCGCGGGACTCGTGCTGCCGTGGTCGACCAAGATCATGATCGACGACGTGTTGGGCAACAGCCGTGCGGACTTGCTAGGTCCACTCGCGCTTGCGGTTTTGGCGGCGACGATTGTCCAGGCGGCCACGGATTTTTCCCTTACCCAGTTGCTCTCCAAATCGGGGCAAGCGCTAATTGCCGACATGCGCCGCAAGGTGCAGCGGCACGTTGGGCGGCTGCCGGTCACGTATTACGACACGCATCAGACCGGAACGCTGGTGAACCGCATCATGAGCGATGTCGAGGGTATCCGCAATTTGGTTGGCACCGGCCTGGTGCAACTGATCGGCGGGTTGCTGACGGCGGCAATCGCGCTGGCGGCGCTCATCTATCTGAGCCCCTCGCTGACGGGTCTGTCGCTGGTGCTCGTGGGCGTGTTTCTGGTCGTTCTACTGAGAGCATTCAAGAAGCTACGGCCGGCGTTCAAGGAGAGGCGCAAGATCAGCGGCGAGGTCACCGGCAGGCTAACCGAATCCTTGGGCGGCGTGCGAGTCGTCAAAGGCTATCACGCCGAAGGAAGGGAGGCGGAGGTGTTTTCGGCGGGCGTCGAGCGAATCCTGCAGAACATCTATCTCACGATCACCGGCACCTCGCTGGTGTCGGTATCGGCGCAACTGCTGCTCGGCGGGTTGAGCGCGCTGGTGATGTGGATGGGCGGACGGGAGATCATGTCCGGCGCGATGACGTTGGGCGATTTCACCGCTTTTGTTGCGTTCTCGGCCATGTTCGTAGCGCCGCTGTTTCAGGTCGTCAATATCTCAACTCAGCTGATGGAAGCGGTATCGGGCTTGGAGCGTACCCGCGAAGTTCTCGGAGAAGAGACGGAGGATGCGGATCCGTCGCGGAGCCAGGAAATCGGGACAATCGTCGGGACGATCGAGTTTGAGGACGTGCGGTTCTCCTACGAAAAAGACAAGGAGGTCCTGCATGGGGTCAGTTTCGAGGCCCGCCCGGGTACGGTAACGGCGTTGGTGGGTTCTTCGGGTTCCGGCAAGTCAACGATTATCGGTTTGGTCGCCGGCTTCCACACGCCCCAAATGGGACGAGTGCTGGTGGACGGCGAGGACTTGTCGAAGATCAAGTTGTCGTCATTTCGCCCGCAACTCGGC
>CAMPKL010000671.1 GCA_946887065.1 uncultured Bryobacterales bacterium | reverse complement strand
GCTTCGGGAAGATTCGTTCCAAGGTCAGCTTGTAAGAACGTGCTGAACGAAGTGAGAGTACGCAGCGGCTCCTGCAGATCGTGGGACGCGACGTAGGCGAACTGCTCAAGGTCTCGATTCGACCTGGCTAACTGCTCACTACGGCGCTCAATCAAACACGTCGCTTCTTGCGCCCTCTTCGCCGCCAGTACGGCATCCTCTTTCATGCGTTCGAGGTCTTGCAACTGCTGAGAAAGCTCGCTTACATCCTGTATGGCGAACAACGCCCAAGTGCTGCCATCCGGGCCCGCCATCGGCACGACCGTCGCCTGATGTGTTCTGTCGCCGCCGTCGGGAAGCTGCAACGGAACTACGTGTGCGCAAAACGCGACCTGAGCGCCGCTCTCGAACACGTCGTTCAGTCGCCCCGAGAGTTCGCGGTCGTCGAAACCAGTGAATAATCCCCTCAAGTGCCGGTTGACGATGCTCGATCGCGCTACTCCGCTCCAGCTCTCCATCTGCCGGTTCCAGATCGTGACGCGGCCATCGCGGGTCAGCGCCATCACTCCAACTGGTAACAAGTCATAGAGCGTGTCGCGGGCGCGCCGGTGTTCCGCACGTGCCGCCATGGCGCCCCTCGCCGGTGACGACCACGCGGCGCACCGTCGCCCGTCCCGAAACGCCGTACGGTCAACGGACTTCCCTATGGCACTGCGCAACCGCCCTTCGTCATCCAGTAGGATCTTGTCCAATCAACGACACTCCAGCGGATCCGCCCGCTGGAATACGTATCGACTGTTCAACGGGGCCCTTTAATAGAACCTCCGGGGGGCGCCATACAACCCGACGCGGTTAGGACATAACCAGGCCGCCGCAAACGTTGTAGGCCTGGCCCGTCACCATGCGGGCGTCGTCACTGGCTAGGTACACGGCCATCGGCGATATATCATACGGCATGAGCCGGCCGCCTATAGGCGTTTGCACCTTTTCGTGATCTTCGAACTTGCGCCCGAGACGTGCTGCGTCATACTCCATACGCTTCTCATTCATGAGCGTCTTGACCGGTCCGGGGCAGATGCAATTCGCCGTGATTCCCTGCGCGGCGGTCTCGGCGCCGACGGTTCGCATGAAGCCCAACACGGCATGTTTGCTGGCCGCGTACGCAGCGCCGTGAAAAGAGGGAACACGAGAATTGATCGAGGCGACCGTGATGATGCGGCCCCAACCGCGCTCGATCATCGCCGGCAAGACGGCCTTCGTCAGCAGGTAAGGGGCGGTCAGATTGATCGCCATGCTGAGGTCCCAGAAGTCGTCGTCAAAATCGACGACCGGCTTGGGGTTCGAGCTGCTGCCGATTCCCGCATTGTTGACCAAGATGTCGATCGGTCCTATGGCAGCCGTTACGCCCGCGAGCAATTTGGGAATCGCGGAACGGTCGGCCAAGTCGGCCTGGAAGGCCGTCGCCTGGCCCCCAACGGCGCTGACTTGTGCAACTAAATCGTCCAGTTCAGCCACGGTGCGCGCCGTAACTGCGATTTTGGCGCCTTCCCGCGCGAATGCCTCGGCGATCGCTCGGCCGATGCCGCGGCCGGCCCCGGTGACCAGAGCGGTCTTGCTTTCTAATTTCTTCATAGCGTTAGATGGTATCGCTTCAGCACGGTTCAGCGTCGCGGGTTCTATGGCTACTCGTATTCAGCCGTAACCTCCCAGCTACTCCGTCGTCTAGACTGATTGGTCGAAGAGCATGCGCCTGCCGACTAGCAACAAACTTCTCCTGGCCGGCCTTTTCACGGGCCTTGCCGCCGCATCCATCGCCCTCGCTGCGGACATCTGGGCCAGCCCCGACTTCATGCAATGGGAAGAGACGGACACGCGAAAGCTCCTCTCGAACTCGCCCTGGGCGGCAGAGTATGCCATCCCCGACCCCAGCGCCGGGAAAGCGAGCGCCGCCGGATCCGTCGGCGCCAGCGGCGGCAGCATGGGCCGCGGACAGATACCATTGCAGACCTTCACCGTCATGTGGCGCAGTGCCACGCCCATCAAACGCGCTCTCGTAAGGCTGATGTCCCCGGACGGCCTGAGTCCGGCAGCTCAAGAGTTCCTTGATCGCGAAGAACCCGACTACGTCGTCGGCGTTGCCGCGGTCAAGGAATTTTTTGGACCGATTCCGACGGATGCCGACGTCCTCAAATCCTACGCCTCGTTGGAAATCAAGGGGCAGCCCGCGCGTGAGCCCGAAGGGGTCACGCTGCAAGATGACCAGACCGGCGTCAGCATCAATTACCAGTTTTCCAGGGATAACCCGATCACGGTCGACGACAAGGACGTCGAGTTCATTTTCCAGATGCCGCGCGCCGCCGGCGAAGACGGCAAGACCCCCAAGCCGCTCATCATCAAGCGCAAGTTCTCTCTCAAGAACATGATGTTCGACGGCAAACTCGAACTTTAGGGGCAGTCCTAGACGAGGGCGCGGCTCAGGGCGCGCGCTTCGTCGAGCAACAGTCGCGCTGCCGCCGCCGTACCGCTCTCCGCAGCCTCTGCCGCCCGGTCATCCGGATCTCCTAGACCTGCGTCGCGCAGCCGCCGCAACCGCGCCAAGATCAAGTCGCGAATCTCCTCGGCATTCGATACGCCGCGGAAGTAACACAAGTGCAGATCCGGGCGGCCCTTCGTGTGCTCCCCTGCCTTCTGCTGTCCCCCGCCGCCGCCTGCGCTGCGCACTTCGACGTCGGAGATGCCCAACCAACGCTGCAGGGGACCCAGGCGAATAGCCACG
>CAMPKL010000670.1 GCA_946887065.1 uncultured Bryobacterales bacterium | reverse complement strand
CTCCCCCAGTCCCAACCTGATGCCCCGCCCTGGCCCCCCGCCAAGACTCGCATCTAAGGGATTAGACGACGCCGGGCCGTGCAACGTTGCGCGGATACATTAACCAGGTAAAAGCTGTGTCGAACGGCCCAAAACCGGCGCCGAACGGATGCGGCAATCAAATTTCCGACTCTGGGGGCCCTAAATCCCGAGCAGGTCGCCTTGGCCGCCGCACCGCTAGGCGGGCTCTTGCATCCAGAAGCGCTTCTCCGCCGGCTGGGCCACGAGCGCGTCGTACTTGTAGCCCAACAGGAATCGTTTGCGGTAGGGCAGGAACGAGGTGATGCATTCGCCGTCGGCGTGCTCCAGCGCGACAGCGATCGCGTCCTGGCTGCCGCCGTCTTCGCCGTTGGCGAACACCACGCTGTCGTAGCACAGCGCCACTGCCGCGACATCGCCTTCCGCGGTCAGCCTGCGCAGCAGAGCCTCGTACTGCTCCACGGGGGCCGCCTGCGGCTCGTCGTCGTCCCCATAGATTGCCAGTGGGCTCAGCACGCCGTCGGAGCCCACTTTGGCTGCGAATGGATGAAAGTCGTCGTACTTCTTCAGCGTCTGCTGGGCGAACGGCAGACAAAATTCAAGGAGTCGATCGAAGTCCGGATGGGCCACGCGCTGATTCTACCGAACGAGTACAATGCACGCGAGATTCCATCTCATGCAATCGAAGCTCAGCATTCTCGACCTGCAAGATCAACTCGTTGTTTATTCGACCAAGCGGCCTTCAAGCCGGGAAGCCAAGCTATCAGCCGCAGCCGCGGGGACCGGCGTGGCCTACATGGTCTACCAGCAATTTGGCGGACCGGCCGCCGCAGGCGTGGCCGTCGCCACCGGGGCGGCTATTGCGATGATGACTTTCCGCACGGAAGCAAGGGCAAGCCATGCCGAGTTGAGAATCAACCGGCATGAACTGGTATTGGAGACGCGCAGCGGAGAGTCGGCCGAAGCCCCCCGGCGGACGGCCTGCTT
The DNA here is from genome assembly GCA_946887065.1 of uncultured Bryobacterales bacterium. The sequence continues at coordinate 1,769 of CAMPKL010000670.1, read as the reverse complement.
TGACGTCCAATGGCTGGAGTATCGACCTGGTGAGGACAATTCGCCCGCCGAACGATCTCAAGCCGGACTGCACGCCGTCCTCCACCACGGCAGCGTTTGCATTCTTCCCGGCGTGGACGAAAACGAGGCGGCGACGGTCGTCGAGCGGATCGGCAGCAAGTTCCCGGACTTGCGCGAACAGTGGGAGAGAAGATCTCCGTTTGGCGTCGAGTATCAGGGATCTAGCTAGGCGGTGAAACCGGTCAGAAAGCCGCTTCGACCATCTCGCCGTTGAAGCGGTCAAGCACTTCGCGCAGCGCCGATCCGCGCTCAGGCGTCTGCTCGATCAAGTTGTTGGTTTCGGCCAAATCGTCGCTGAGGTTGTAGAGTTCCCAGGCGTCGGGGTTGCGGCGGTCGTTGCGCAGCAGCTTCCAGTCGCCCACGCGAACGGCGATTCTCTCGCCTTGGCGCCAAAACAACTCCTCGTGCGGACGCCCCGCGGCGCCGTCAGCTAGGTAGGGCATCAGGTTGACGCCGTCCAGCGGCTTGCGAGGCTGCCCGCCAGCCAGGGCGAGAGCGGTCGCCGCGATATCCAGCGAGATCACCGGGCGGTCTTCCACTTCGCCGGCGGGTAGTTTGCCGGGCCACCTCATCATGAAGGGCACGCGTAGCCCGCCTTCGTAAACGTCGCCCTTACCGCCCCTCAACGGCAAGTTGCTCGACGTCAATTCGCGAGTCGGCCCGCCATTGTCGCTGATGAAGATAACGAGAGTTTCCTCGTCCAGGCCGCGGGCGCTGATGGCCTTGAGGATCTCACCGACGCCATCGTCCAAGTTGGCGAGCATCGCCGCAAAGATGCGGCGGTGTATGTCTTCGATGTGGGCGAAGCGCTGCATGTAGGCATCGGCGCCCTGCAGCGGACTGTGGACGGCGTTGTAGGCAACCATCAAGAAGAAAGGCCGGTCTTGATCCGCATCGATTCTGCCGATGGCCTCGCGGGTGATGGCGTCGGTCAGGTAGGTTTCTTCTACGACCGGCTGGCTGCTGAGCAAGATCGGGTTATCGGCGTCATAGGGCGGCTCGTCATGGCCCATATGCGTCGAATAGACAACCCGACCGAACTGCTTGCGGCCTTGCTCTCCGCCGGGCAGCGCGCGCCGCCGCAGCATGGTCGTGACGCCTTCCCACGGCGGCGGGACGAAAAAATGACCCTCGTGCAAAAAGCCGTAGAAGTCATCGAAACCGCGCCGCTGCGGATGATACGGGGCCGTGCCGCCCAAGTGCCACTTGCCGACCAGCGACGTCGCATAGCCGACGTTATGCAGCAGCTGCGGGAACAGCGTCTCGCTCAGCGGCAGTCCCGCGTTAGGCTCGACATTCCCCGCTCCGATCGGATTGAATTCGTGGCCGAAGCGCGTGCCGTACCGGCCCGTCAGCAATCCCGCGCGCGACGGGCTACAGTTGGGCGCGGTGACGTAGCCATTAGTAAATCGCACCCCGCCTTGGGCGATCGAATCGATATGCGGCGTGGGGATCTCGGCATTGCCCTGGATGCTCAATTCGCCGTAGCCCAGATCGTCAGCGACGATGACCACGATATTCGGCTGGCGCTGTTGGGCGAACGCTAGCGACGCCAGCAGCAATCCACTCAGAATCTTCACCGGTGTAACGCCCTTCCGATGGCCTGTTCAGCGAGCGGGCCCATCACCTGATAGGCCGCCTCGTTGGGCAGAAAGCCGTCGGTTGTATACTCGGGTCTCAGTTCGCGGTCGTGGGTCAACGCCGAGTAA